>NZ_JAEHBI010000003.1:0-257484 GCF_016483705.1 Bacillus cereus group sp. N6 | reverse complement strand
TGTAATATCAGCTACCCAAACTTGATTTGGCTTTTCTACCTTGAATTGACGATTTAACACATTGGCATGTATTGGATAAGAGTGTTTAGAATTTGTAGTGGCTTTATATTTTTTTACAGTTCTTGATTGTAATCCCTGTTCTTTCATGATTCTGGCGACTGTTTTTTGCGAGATTCGTCTTCCTGCTTGCTGTAATAAGGATGTTACTTTAGGGCTTCCGTATAAGCAACGCGATTCTAGGAAAATACAGTGTATTTCTTTCGTTATTTTTTCTTTTTGTATTTGCCTGGGACTTTTCGTGTGATTTTTCCATTTGTAATATCCGCTTCGGGATACATGTAGAACTTGGCACATCTTCTCCACTCGGTATGTGAAGCGGTGGTGATGGATAAATTGAAATTTTACCGATGGTCTTTCGCGAAGAAGTGCATCGCTTTTTTTAAGATTGCATTTTCTTCCTCCAAATCTCGAATACGCCGTTCCATTTCTTTTGTTTGTTGCTCTTCAGAACGGAACGTTCGTTGCTTTATAACCTTAGGCTCTTGCTTATATTTCTTTGCCCAACCATGAAGGGTATTTACTGAAATCCCTAATTCTCGGGCAACTTGAGCTACAGACTTTCCTGTTGTGAAGATATGTTTTACACTTTGGCGTTTAAATTCTTCTTCATATTGTTTTACTTTCCCCATGTAGACACCTCATTTGGTTCATTTTTTATTATAGTAACCTGTGTCTACTTTTTAGTCTAACATCAATCCCGACCTATCCATCACCATATGATTTCTCACTTAGGTTTTGTTCAGCCGACTTCACCTAGCTTCATACAATTTGTGACTACTATCACGCCTTGCATGTAGGAGTATCAGATAAGTAGTTTCAGCTCAACCTGACGGCTTTCATTCCTACTTTCAGTCAATAAGTTGTTGTCATCGAATTGATAACCCTCCTATTTCGTGTTTGCACACTTATAAGGAAACGTGTCGCGCAAATAACGCTTTTGTTTGACTTTAGTCCTTATATAAGATGACTAGACACTAACATTTTTCTGTAGTACAATTCCTATCAGAACAATGTTAGGAGATATATTTATGACTTTTGAAGATAATCGTAAATTAGGCATTCAACAAGGATGTATTGTAATAACAGATCAATCACAATATCTTGTTGTTAAAAAGAATGAAAATTATTCTTTATTAAACATCGCAACTGCGGAATGCATAAACTATGAAGTTTCACTTGAACATCTTGAAGAAATGGTCCAAGTAGATTTAAAAGAAAAAATTCATGATATCATTCCACCAGAGAATATTAAAATCGTAGCTCAAAACAGAATATAAAATGGATTTTCTAAGAGCACTTCCGATAGTGCTCTTTTTCTATAAAATTCAAATTTGGTCTTACTTTATATCGACACGTGCTTGACTTGCTTCTCGACTAAATCCATCTGGATATCTTGTTGCTAATTTGGATATATTCATTTGAGCGATATCTTCTAGGGTATATCCCATTTCGTGAGACATGATTGAAATATAGTACAAAATGTCTCCTAACTCTAAAGCGATTTTATGCGTGTTCCCTTCTTCTTCTCCTGGACAATGAGCCGGATCAAATCCATGACCATGGAAAATAGCTTTTTTTACAATATCAGCAACCTCACCAGCTTCTCCCGAAAGACCTAATGCTGCATTTAAAACACGTCCACCAAAATCCTGATTTGTATTCCATGTACGTAATGCCGCTTCTTGATATTGATCTAATTCACAAATTTGATTGTTGTTCATTACAGCTTGACCTTCCTTTGATTTACTGATTAATTTAGTTACTTCCAAAACACCGTTTTTCATTGCTTTCATTTTGATTTCCCCTTCCTATTTAGCAAATCCCTAATCCTATCGGACGATTTTCAATTAAATACTTATCAGCTTGATCTATTACAAGAAGCGCAACTTCCGCTTGGTGTCTCCTTAACGCTTTTGCCATCTTCGGTAAGCTCATACCTTGACTCCACATTTCACGAAAACGTACTACTTCTCTTTCATCCCAAATGAAGTTAGCCTCTTCTAAAGCGATGTATATTTTCAAACGTGATTCCTTCATCGCTTCATGATTTCTTGCTACGCTCATAAGCGAACCTACTTTCTAAAAATGATTATTTTATCTTTTCAGTAAACTTAGTATCCACACGATCAACTTTACCGTTTACCCAAACCGCAACTTGTTCACCGAATCCACTCATTGGTGGATTAACTGCTGTGACATTTCCGTCTTTCACTATTAAAAGTTTGTTGCTGCTAACATCAATTTCTATTTTTGTCATATGTCCCTCTCCCTTTTTACTACTGCATATACTCGACAACATCAGGTTTAAAGCCACTTCCTAAATAAACCCTTACTGGAATTACTTCTTTTTTATCCCTTGCTGCCTTACATATCTCTTCTGCAGTTTCCCAACTAAAGAACTTATCTACAGCTCGTTGAAATCTCCAAATTGCCATTACATATTGTTCAAAGATGTCATAACGATCATCTTGTTTAGTTGTGCGTGGTAACTCATCCGTACACTTTGCATTCTTAGGAACTTGAACGCGTACATCTGCGTATGTATTGCGTCCAGTTCCTTTCTTAACATTGGCTTTCATTACATTAAACTCACAAATTGCTGGCTCTACATCGAAAATATTTAATTGCTTAGGCATGTACCTTCACGCTCTTTTCAAGAAGGACCAATAACTCACTCGCACCATCCTTGCTCAAAAACATTCGACCATCCAGCAATTCCATGTTTGAGTCAGAAACTTCACCCGTTACAAAGCATGACTTTTCTTGTTTTCTTAAAACGATGTTTTCCCCCTCAACATGAAAGTCTAGTGCCGTTCCCTCAGCAATCCCTAAAGTTCTGCGTAACTCTACTGGAATTACTACACGCCCTAGCTCGTCCACTTTTCTTGCAACACCTGTGTTTTTCATAGCTTTCTCCCCCTTGTTAACTAACTTTTTGTTGTTTATTACGTTGCAACTCTTGTTTCATTGATTCAAATTTTATTAACCATGCTTGCCAACGCTTATCATTTTCTGCTTGCTGTTTCTTTGCTACTTCACAATTACAACCTTTCGTTTCAATCACACCTGGATAAGTTTCTTTACGAATAATTCCTGTATCATGACATAATGCACACATGCTTATTCCTCCTTTTTGAAATTACGTAATCTATAATTATCCCCATACATTTCTAACATTTCAGCGTTTTCCATCATCCGACTGAAATCACGTTCTCCATACATTCCTGCTAATTCATCGACCGTAAAATTAGTAGTAAATAATGTACTTTTACCTATACGGCTATCTACAATTTCATTTGTTTTCGTTTGTTTCCAAGTGACGCCTTCTTTATCTTTTTCTGTGAATTCCGCTCCAAAGTCATCGATAATCAAGACATCAACTTTTGCTAGAAGGGACATAAGCTTGTCCTCTGTCATCTCGCTATTTTTATTCCAAGTTGATTTGATTTTGGTAAATAGCTTATTCATTTGAATAAACATTGCACTGTGACCCTTTTTCATAAGTTCTTTAGTGGCTGCCACGCACAAATGACTTTTTCCTACTCCGTAATCACCTGTAATAATCATGCTTGTTGGTTCTTCTTTATTGAATGAAGTAACAAAATTCATAATCATTTCTTTCGCATCAGCCAATTCCTTTTTAGGTGGTACATAATTTTCAAATGTGGCTTTTTTGAGTTTGTCATTTATTAAACTGTTATCTGCAAATGAATCATATAAATGAATGATCTCATTTTTCTTTTTTATAGCTAGTGTCTCTATAGCCAATTTCTGATCTTCTTTTTCTACCGATCTACATTGAGGACAAAATTCCTCATTTGTTTCTATATCTATCAACATGCGTTTACTGCAAACATCTTTAAATTTTTCTTTTCCTACTAAAAATACATTCGTGCATCTATTAGGCGACAACACATATCTTTGACTAGCGTTTTTTGAAGTCGTATTTGTTGATGAAGCTACTATCTTTTTGATTGCTTGCATTAGTTGGACCTCCTTTAAAAACTCCTTTTCGTTGTACAGGTTTTTCATTTAAATAACTTTCGAATTTAGTTCCAAATAAAGTGATAGGTCTCAAATATCCACACATTTCCGTATTATCAATCCATTGTGAAGCCTTGGTGTCAATTACCAGTTGAAAATGATTTAATCTGAAACCTTCTTTCCATCTTGCCCTAATTAAATCTTGTGTTTTTTTAGATGTATATTTGTAATTGGTTTTTGCTTTCATATTGAGATAATCAACAATTTCTTGATATGGAATAGATTGAGTGTTGTCCTGAATTATTTCAGGACTATGTTTTTCTTTTAAATCTTTATCTAAATCTTTATCTAAATCTTTATCTAAATCTTTATCTATGTCCGTTACTTCTTCGTTACATGTAACGTTACAACTAAGTGTTTGTTGTTTTTTTCTTTCTCGATGTGCCGCTACGCGTTTTCTAGTGTCTTCCTTAATCTTTTCTAAACGGTCTAGATTCTGATGGTTTCCCCAATTAACAACATTGATGTAATGATTATCGTCAATATCAATCATTCCGAATTTCTTAAATACACTTAGTGCCATTCGAACTGTATTTAAAGGTCGATTAAAAAGCGTTGCTAGCATATCTTCCGTATATGGGATATTCTCGTTCAGAAAAATATACCCGCTTGCATTTGTCTTACCAGCTTGAGCCAACAACTTAATCCAAATGATTAACAATGTATCAGCTTCAGGCATGCTCTCTATTAAACGTATTTTTTCATCCTCAAACATCGTTGTTGAAAGTTTAATCCACTTCACTTTTACTTCAGACATATTCCTTACCTCCTTACGCAAACCGCTATATACGCTTGTCCACTTTTGATAATTCGCTGAATTTCATAATGTGGATAACCAACACTGAAATACTTTTCAACCATTTGTTTTAATTCTTCTTTGTTTTTTGCTAAGCCCCAGAATTTATTAGGTAATAGCACTTGGTACTCAGTTAAACACATGTACTATTTCCCTACTTTTCGTGATATACTTATAACAAGTGTTTTTTCTTAAAGGACCCACTGCCATGGGTCTTTTTATTTTGTTCTACGTCACTCCAAGCCCATCGTTTTATTGGTTCGTAAGTAATGTAAAGCAACAATACACTGCATGCGATGAACATTGCGAATACTACTAACGATGTTGTATCTTCCA
This sequence comes from Bacillus cereus group sp. N6, assembly GCF_016483705.1. Classification (NCBI taxonomy): domain Bacteria; kingdom Bacillati; phylum Bacillota; class Bacilli; order Caryophanales; family Bacillaceae; genus Bacillus; species Bacillus cereus group sp. N6. Next base: position 252,248 of record NZ_JAEHBI010000003.1, on the reverse strand, counting down.
CTAAATCACCTCCTTATTTATCAAACGGTAATTTTGTTAAAAATATGAAATTCTGTTTTAACTAGCATTTGTTCCCACCTTTTGCGCTTCTACCCATTTAAGAAAGTCTTCCGCTTTAACGCGTTTGCTTTTTCCAATTATGATTGTTGGGAAGTCCTCTCTCTTCATAAGTGCGTATGCGGCTGATCGAGAAATATTTAAGAATTCCTGTACATCCTCCGCTTTCAGTGAAAATGGTAGTTGTTTAATTTGGTACATGTTTTTTCACTCCAATCATTTTTTAAAATTTAAATATGGATACACTATCTTATAACGTCACCTTCACTTGTAGCCTTTAGGGCGACTTAGATTGTAAAAAAAATCTCTCTCACTTTATTAGATCACTAATTGATACACCATAAAGTTCCGAAAGTTTTTTTAATTTCTCTACCGATAATCCTGATTCTCCTTTTTCAACGTTATGATAAGAACGTTTGAATTTCAGACCTAAAGCCTTCGAAACGTATTCTAAAGAATAACCATTTTTTTGTCTTAGGGATTTAATTCGTTGTGTATTTAGCATTTTAAGTCACCACCTTCAACTTCTAAACTTAGTATAACCAAAAGTAGCCCAAAAGGCAACTTTTTTATTTTTAAAAATTTATTTTTTATTTATACGTTGCCATTAGGGCTACTCATTGATACATTTAAACTAGATACTTTTTTACAAGTAGCGCGAAAGGATGTTATAGATGAATATCATAGGGGAGAGAATATTCGAGTTAAGAAAAGAACGAAAACTAACACAAGAAAAAATAGGCGAAAATATTGGTGTCAGCAAGCAAACTATTTCTAAATATGAAAAAGGGACGAAAATCCCCTCACGCGAGAACATTGAAAAATTAGCTGATTTCTTCAATGTTCCCATTGATTACTTATTTGGGAAAAGCGATACTTCTATTAAAAGTAGCAATAATATAAAAGAAATATTTGAAAGTGATGAATTGCATTGGGATGGAAGAAAGTTGTCTCCTGAGGAGATTGAAAGCGTCAAAGCGCTTTTAGAAGTAGCTATCCAAAGAATGTTAAAACAAGAAAAAAAGGATTAGCATGAGGCTAGTCCTTTTTTTGGTTCCATTTGCTGCATGACTTCACTTAATTCATTATCAGTAATGAATCCTTGTTTATGTATTTCTTTCAAAGCATGAAGAGTGTCATTTTCAGAGACTTTATCCCCTAATAAATATTTAATCATGGATTTTATTTTTTCTTCGCCACTTATTAACAATACAAACTCCTCCATCCCAATAACTATGTGATTTTTTCAACAAACTGTGCATTTTTATAACGTTTTTCAAAAATGCATACCCCTTAAAAAGCACTCAAGACGCTACTTAGTAGTAGCGTCTTGAAAAATAATTTATAAATTTTTAATGAGTTCCTGGGTCAACCATTAGATATGTAGTTTCTACTTTACTTGAATGTACTTGTGAAGTATCTTTGTTTTGTTCAACTACTCCTAGTAGTCCTAAAACACATACCATTGTAAGAATAATTTTTTTCAACCTACTTCACTCCCTCTTTAATTAAAAGACGTGTTACCAAATTTGAATAGAATGCATTCCCATTATTAGCAATTTTTTCTAATGCTTCTTAGAGAACCATTATATCATTTCTATCTACAAAAAATAAATAATATAATTTAAATGCGGACAAAGTTTTTCCTTGTTTTTTTAAGTCTTCAAAATAAGCTCTAGCTTTAACTCCTGAACCGAATTTAGCATCAAAGAAAGCTTTTTCCGCTTCTCCTACAAAATCCCAATCTATTTTATCTACATTTATTCCATACTCAATTCGCAAAAAAGCTAATGTGCTATGAACTGCACGATACATTTTACTATAAGTAGTAATACCTAATCTTTTTATTAACTTTAGACTTTCCAAAAAGTACGTTTCCGCCTGAAAAGGATTTTCAAATATAAAAGACTCCCCTAAGCAACTCAACGCTTTAGCCTTTATAACTGAATCTTCTGGAGCAGATTTTATTATACTATTACAAATGTCCCTGCACTCTTTTGTTTTATTACTAAACAAATTAATATGAGACTTACGATCATCATGTTGCAAATCCAAATGTTTTTTTATAAATGCATTCTCTACTAATAGTAAGTTTTGATCAATCTTTTTAGAATACGGAACCATAGCCATGAAATTACTACTATCATACAGCGCAAACCCATGTAACATGTCTAATATTATTTGATAGTCAACATTTTTAGAGTATGGTAATTCATCTAATTTCCTTTGTAATTCTTCTCCTGCTAATTTGTTCAAATTTCTTTGATTGTATAGATCATACAAATGTAGATATTTGTTTATTTTCCCTTTTTTATCGCTGCTAATATGTTTTTTTATTAATTTTTTCATTAATTGATACTCACCGACTGTTTGGCAGTAAGACAGTGCCTTTTTTATGTTTAAATCACTCTCGCAAAGCAATATAAATTCTCTAATTTTCTTTCTGCGTTCTGTCCAATTTGGATACAAGTCGGGAGCAATTAATAAGAATGATTCTAACTTCATTTCTTTAATTTTCCCATTTAAAATCCTATTAAGATTCGTTCTATCAATCTCTGCTTTTTTAGCTAATGTACCAACATCCAACTTAAGGTAATTGATATGCTCCTGTAAGTTCTTGATAAAGCTCTTCATTTTAAAATTCCCTCCCAAATCAGAACCCAAAACATATCCCTTTTTTCTCAATAGGAAAATGAATCATAATTTTCTTTATACTTATGAAGTATGCTATACTTTGTACTGACTCATGGAAACTTTCCCTATCTAGGCTAGGGTGAAATGTTATAGCTGTGTGGCCTCACATCTATAACACCGTGGGTCTTTTTTTATTCCTTCTTTCACTAAATTCAGTTTATCATAAGATTTAGAATGTTCGTTCTGATTATGGTCAAATCATGTTGAGAAAGTTTTTTTCAAAAATTCTATTTTTCATTAAGAATATTTTACCACCAAAAGAACATTTGTTCTATATGTTTTTTGTTCAAATGTCAAATTATGTTATATTCACTATTATATAGACAAATTTCATGACATATAGTCTAAAAATTCTCGTGTATTTATACTAAAACTATGAATACATTTGGAGAAAATTTAAAAAAGTTTAGATCAAGTCGTTCCCTTACTCAATCAGAGTTCGGTGAAAAAGTACAGTTAAGTCGTAGTCAAGTTGGCAATTTAGAAATTAACTATAATCAACCTGATCTCGACACTCTCGATCGCATTGCGACATATTTAGGTGTTTCTGTTGATGCGTTAATGGGTAGAACGAGTACACCACATGAAAAGAACATAGCAAATGCCCTCGATGAAATTCAAACGGTTTTCGCAGGCCTGGATGAATCTCAACGAGAGCAATTCTGTAAACAACTCGTTTTATATGCAAAGTTCCTTAAAACTCATAACGAGCTGTTATGAGTCGATTGTAGTAGAAAACATTTCCAATCGCAACGGTAAAAATTAACAAATTTTTACCAACAAAAAAAGAGAGCACTTAGCTCTCTTTTTTATATTCCTGTGCCTGGGGCTTTTGTGTACCCTCCACCTACTCCAGGATCATACATACCCATTCCGCCACCTGGATCTTTTCGATATCCTCCACCCGGATTCGGATCATATTTCAATTGGCTTCCCCCTAAACCGCCTGGATCAAAGTAATCTCTTCTCATTTTCTTAAACCTCCTGGTTCTTTTCGCCATCCACCACCTGGGTCAGTTGTATATCCACCGCCCGGTCCTGGATCGGGAATCATCTTTGAACCACCTGGATCTTTTATGTACCTTTTCATTTCGTTATCCCCCTTTTCTTATATACCTGTCCCTGAGCCAGAAATTGTTTTCCACCCCGTCCCAGGGTCTTCATTGTATTGACAACCACCACCGCCTGGTTCATTGTGCCAACCTACACCAGGATCAGCAACTTTATGACCACCAGGTTCTTTTGTGAACTCTCCCATTTTTTATCCCCCTTTCTTTTTTTGTATATAAATATTGTAGCTCACTTGTTCTATATCTGTAAATTTCCTTTTACAGAAATTAGGCTTACATGCTATCATTTCTTATACCACTACCACATATCACAGCTTGTATCTAGAAAACGATTATGACGAGGTGAAAATCATGGCATACTTTCGTAAACGTGGTGAGAAGTGGTCTTTTACTATGGATGTTGGCAAAGACCCGCTCACAGGTAAACGGAAACAAATCACTAAAGGTGGTTTTAAAACAAAGAAAGCTGCTCAAGAAGAAGTGGCTAGAGTGACAAATGATTTAGCAAATGGGGATTATGAGAATAGTGATATTCGCTTTTCTCAACTCGTAGAAATCTGGATGCAAGAGAAAGAATCATCATGTAGACCTTCAACCTTGTATCAGTACAAACGTATTCTACGTTCGCGTGTCATGCCTGAATTTGCCGAAAAGAGGTTATCTGATATAAAACCTCTAACAGTGCATAATTTTCACCAGAAGTTGCTTAAAGAGGGTCTAACCACAAAATACATTTCATCCGTTGATGTTATGTTAAAGCAAATCCTTGATAAAGGTGTAGAGTTAGAAATGATTAACTCTAATCCTGCTAAGAAAGCAAAGCGGCCAAAAGTTAAAAAGAAAGCGCAAGCTAGTTGGACAGTTGAAGAAGCAATGAAATTTATGGAGTATGCAAAAATACAAGGAAGCTACTATATTACATTTGTTTTAGCGTTGCATACTGGCATGCGTATCGGCGAAGTATTGGCTCTACAGTGGAATGATATTAATTTCGAAACCAAGACTATTCATGTACAAAGAACGTTAACGCTTGTGGATGGTAAGTATGAATTAGGTGAAACAAAAACTGAAGCATCTAATCGCATGATCCCAATGACAGAAGAATTAATGGAAGAGTTGTTAGAATATCGAAAGCACAAAAAGGAGAATTCTTTCGACCTATTAATTTGCACAAGAAATAAAAAAATCGTGCATCCATATACGATACGCTACCAAATGAAAGCTTTGTGCGAAGCAATTGGCGTACCGTATATTAGATTTCACGATATCCGAAGAACGTTTACAACTATTTTAATCGATTCTGGTGCAAATGCAAAGGTTGTTTCGAAATTACTTGGTCATACAAATGTTTCTACAACTTTAAATATTTATACTGATGTTTATGAAGAACGTCAAATTGAGGTAACTGAAATGCTAGGAAATGTTTTAAAAAGTAGTCGAAGTGGTCAAAAAGTGGTCAGTGATGAAACTAAAGAGGGTTAAACCTCATGGTACAAGTGATATAATGCATATATAGTGTAAGTTTTTTAAAATTTACACTATAATGAAGTCATCATAGTAAATAATATATAGAGTATCACGTTTTTGAAAAAGATGCTACATCGAAAGGAGAGATTACCATAAAAGCCAGTGGTATTGTTGTTGAATATAACCCTTTTCATAACGGTCATGATTATCATGTGCAACAAACAAAAAAGTTAACACACTCCGATATTACAATCGCTGTTATGAGTGGCCCTTTTTTACAGCGTGGTGAGCCAGCACTCATATCCAAATGGTATCGTACCAAAATGGCCTTATCATGCGGTGTAGACCTTGTTGTAGAGCTTCCATACGCCTTCTCAACACAAAAGGCTGAAACCTTTGCAAATGGCGCTATTTCTATTTTAAACGCCCTGCGTGTTTCTGAAATTTGTTTCGGTAGTGAAGATGGGCAGATTGAAAATTTTCATAACACCATCTCTGTGCAAAAAAATGAAGAAGATACTTTTAATCGTCTTGTAAAGCAATTTATGAATGCAGGCAACAGTTACGCAAAAGCTACATCTGAAGCCTTCCTACACATTTTACCATCCGAAAAAAACATAGACATGTCACAACCGAATAACATATTAGGATTCCAATACATGAAATCAATTTTCTTACAAAATAGTTCTATGCAAGCACAAACGATAAAAAGATTCGCATCTCATTATCATGATGAAACATTTAGCGACCAACATATTGCAAGCGCAACTAGTATTCGCAAAAAACTTTTTAGCGAAAATAGTTCTTTTACAGAAATTGAGCCTTTTATCCCAAAAGCGACTGCTTCTCTTTTAGCAAGTTACAAACAAAACTACGGGATATTACATAATTGGGAACAATACTTTTCATTTTTCAAATACAAACTCATGACGATGTCTCCAGAAGACATACGACATATATATGAAATAGAAGAAGGTTTAGAGCATCGTATTTTATCAAAAATACAAAACAGTTCCTGCTTCCATTCATTCATGGAAGCATTAAAAACGAAGCGTTATACATGGACTAGATTACAAAGAGCTTGTACACACATTTTAACAAATACAACAAAAGAAGAAATACATAGCGCAAATATAGAGCAGCATGCACCGTACATTCGTCTACTAGGCATGTCACAAAAAGGACAAACTTACCTTTCAAAAAACAAGAAAAAAATAGAACTTCCCATCCTTACCCATACAAAAACATTTGACCATCCTACTTTACATATAGAGCGAAAAGCCAATTCTGTATATTTCTCCATCATGCAAGAACCATTACGAACACAACTACTAAAACAAGATGCAACACACCATCCAATTCGTTATGATGAAACAACTGCAAAATTTCTATAAAAAAACCTCTCTTTTTCAGAGAGGTTTATTTTTTCTCGCCCATTTTTTCCAAATACAGCAATGCATCATCCAGCGTATCAACTGGTACAACTTTCATTTTTGTTTTAATATCTTTCGCAGCCTCAAGCGCATCTTTATAATTCGATTTCTCCGCACCTTTTTCATTTGGCGCAAAGAACACTTCAGCACCAGCATCACTTGCAGCAACCACTTTTTGCTGAATACCACCAATCGGGCCAATTTCTCCCTTTTCATTTATCGTCCCTGTTCCAGCTATTTCATGCCCTCTTGTTAAATCATCTTCCACAAGTTGATTATATATTTCTAATGTAAACATTAGGCCTGCCGATGGTCCGCCTATTTCATGAGAATCAATTTTCACTTTCGGATCTACCATTAATTCTCTTTCAGTAACGATAGAAACCCCTATACCAACACGCCCATTTCCATTCGGAATGGTCTTTACATTTAAATTTTCTTTTAACTGTTTTCCATTTCTCTTGTACTCAATATTTACTGCTTCCCCTTCTTTTTTCCCTGTCATATATTCAATAAATTGCTCCGTCTTTTCAAATGTTTTTCCGTCGACAGCTATGATAACATCTCCAAGCTTAAGCTTTCCTTCTGACGGCATCCCTTTCGCTACTCCTGCAACCAATACACCTTTATTTTCAAAAGAAACAGTACGGTTTGCACGTTTATACGCATTATAGATTGCTGCATTTTGCGAATCTTTCATCGCATAATTTTGGCGAAATTGATATTCTTCATCACTCTCACCTTTTTGCAATATTTCTTCCGCTTTCGAAATATGTGTATATTTATTAAACTGTGCCGCTATTAAATTCACCACATTTGCTGGTCCCATTGAAACCGTAACAAGCATAAAATCACCGGATTCTTTCGTTCCACCCTCAACTTGAACGTAAGGCTCTAATTTGGCCGCCATTCCTGGTTTTGTTACATAATACGGTAAACGTACGTAAACAAGTAACATCGCCAATATAACCCCTATTAAAATTGCATATATAAACCGAAAACGCTTAAACATTATGTTTCTCCTTCCACTGCTCAATTAATAAATAAATATTTGCAACATGTTTTTCCGCCTCTACTTCTCCAACTCGAATAATGTCTTCAATGTTTGTAAAAGCACGTGAACTAAATTGTTCTACAGCTGGTCGCATCATTAAATCCGATGCAATTTGTCGATTCATCACCAGCTCATGTTGCATAATTTCAATACTCTGCATAATTACATCATAAATAGACGTAACCTCTCCATTCACTTTAATCGGCGATACATCAACAGCAATAACAATATCGGCACCTAACTCTTTCACAACCGATACTGGAATGCGATCAATCACTCCGCCATCCACCAATAATCGTCCATCTATCTTTTCTGGTACAAACACTCCAGGTACAGATATGCTAGCTCTCACAGCCTCTGCAACAGGACCACTTGTAAAAACTACTTTTTCCCCCTTCAAGATGTCAGTAGCCACAACAGCCGTCGGGATATCTAACTCTTCTAAATTTTTATTATATGTAAACATTTTAATCATATCTTTGACACGTTTTCCAGCAATAAATCCCATTTTCGGAACTGTAAAATCTAAATAATATTTCCTCTTAAAAACATTTGCCAGTTTATACAACCTTTCAACGTTTGAGCTAGCTGCATAAAACGTACCTACTAAAGCCCCCATACTACTTCCTGCAATCATATGAATCGGTATACCATTTTCTCTTAAAACTTTTATAACACCAATATGCGCAAACCCTTTTGCGCCCCCAGATCCAAGAGCTAAGCCAATTTTCGGTTCTTTCATTTTTCTCACCCTTTAATTTTTTTCATTCCTTTTTCATACTTATGGTCTAAATGCACTACGTATCCACGTATACTGAAATGAACGTTTTTTGGGACAAAGGGGGATTTACTTACATGTATGAAAAATGGAAAACGGCTTTTCTTACCCTATCAACACTATTTTTAACCTTTTCTCTTGTACTTCACCCCCAAGCTGCTTTGCAAGCTTCCATTCGAGGGTTAAATATATGGTGGGAAGTTGTATTCCCTTCACTTTTACCGTTTTTCATCATTGCGGAACTTCTAATTAGTATTGGTGTTGTAAAATTTATAGGTGTTATATTAGAACCACTCATGCGACCACTTTTTCGCGTTCCAGGGATAGGCGGATTTGTTTGGGCAATGGGAATGGCTTCTGGATTCCCTGCTGGCGCCAAATTAAGCGCTAGACTACGTAAAAGTAATCAGCTAACACAAATCGAAGCAGAACGCCTCGTATCTTTTACAAACTCATCTAATCCACTTTTTATTTTTGGAGCTGTTTCTATCGGTTTTTTCAATAATCCGAAATTAGGAATCGTATTAGCTGCTGCACATTATTTAAGTAACTTTGCCGTCGGGTTATTGATGCGTTTTTACGGCAATAACAATATTTCCACGAAGGATCAACATCCTACTAAAAAACGTCCTTTTCAAAACCCTTTTTCAGTCCTACACGAGACGCGCATGCAAGAAAAAAGACCATTAGGAAAATTACTTGGGGACGCTATCGTTTCTTCTATTCAAACGTTACTTATGATTGGTGGATTTATTATTTTATTCTCTGTTTTAAATAAAATGATTACTGTATTTCATATTACAGCAGCACTTTCTTTTATTATGCAACATATTTTATCATTCTTCCAACTAACTACAGAATTTAGTATTCCAATCTTATCAGGCATTTTTGAAATGACACTCGGTAGCCAAATGATTAGTCAAATAAATGAAACACCCCTCCTGCAGCAAGCTATGGTAACAAGCTTTATTTTAGCGTTTAGCGGCCTTTCTATTCAGGCACAAGTTGCTAGCATATTAGCTGAAACAGACATCCGATTTAAGCCCTATTTTTTCGCACGAATTATCCAAAGTATTCTGGCTCCTATTTTTACTTTTATATTTTGGAAACCATTTTATGAAAAAGTAAGCTCTTTTTCACCTATGCAAAAAGATATCCCCGTATTTTTATCGAATCATTCTTCTATACTGCAAGAAATTTGGACATCTTTTGTACACTATGGACCGATCTTTACTTTATTTTGTTTATATGTATATGTTATCTTATTATTTTTTCGTAGCAACAAAGAAAAACCCCGTTCACTTTAACGGGGTTTGAAACTTTTCTTTTAAAGCACGTTCTACAACAGGAGGTACAAGATCTACTACGCTTCCTCCATATCTCGCAACTTCTTTTACAATGCTCGAGCTTAAAAATGAATATTGGTTATTTGTCATAATAAAAAAGGTTTCAATATTTTCATCTAATTTTCGATTCATAGAAGTAATTTGCATCTCATATTCAAAATCAGAAACCGCTCGTAACCCACGCAAAATCGCGTTTGCATTACGCATTTTCGCATACTCCACTAGTAGTCCACTATGTGAATCTACTTTTACATTCGGGATATCCTTTGTTGCTTCTCGAATTAAATCTAAGCGCTCTTCAACTGAAAAGAACGGTTTTTTTGACGAGTTGTTTAAAACTACTACGTATACCTCATCAAATACTTTTGCTCCCCTTTTAATAATATCCAGATGCCCAAGGGTAATTGGATCAAAACTTCCCGAAGAAATAGCTATACTAGTCATTCCGTCCCCTCACCTTCATACTTATAAATCGATATTGCTGTAATCCCATAATTTTCAGCTCTTACTTTTACAAGACTCCCTATAGAATCAGGTAAAACCACATCATTACCATGCTCTGACATAATTAATCCATCTCTATGTAGCAATCCATGTTGATCCATCACACTAATTAAAGATACAATTTTTTGATCTTTATATGGAGGATCAATTAATATAAGATCGAATGATATTTCACGTTTTATAAGAGCCTTTACCGCACGTTCTGCATCATTTCGATATACTTCAGCTTGTTCCTGTATTCGACAACTTTCTAAATTTTGATGGATTACTTTTATCGCTTTATTATCTCGATCAACAAAAATTGCTTTATCAATCCCTCTACTTATAGCCTCGATTCCAAGACCACCACTACCGCCAAATAAATCAAGAGCGATACCACCATCAAAATAAGGACCTATCATATTAAAGATTGATTCTTTTACTTTATCTGTCGTTGGACGTGTTGTATTACCTGGCACCGCTTTTAGTGGATGCCCTTTACATTTTCCTGAAACTACTCTCATCTGTTGTCACTACCTTTATTTCAATCTATCGAGCAATTATAGAAAACCTTTCTCCATTCGATAACCGCTACCAAACTATACTATTCCATGAAATTTTCCATTCATTTCTCAACGAACAATAGGAGAACTTTGGCTTAAAATAACCGCTCTGCATTTTTATGTATTCATCTCACCATGCGCTAACACGAACCCAATATGTATATTCGTTTCACTTTATCTTTTTTATCCTATCATAAAATAAAAAAAAGAAAAATAAAAAGCCAAACATAAAATTTAATTTCATGATGTATATCTTCATTTAGATTGGACATAAATAATTATAACAACATCACCTTCGATGTTGTTGCCAACCGCGGAGAAGACTTACGTTTCCCCATAAGTTCTTCCTCCGGTTTCTCCTCTCCCTTTGCCTTCTTACTAGTACATGCTAGTATAAGAAGGGCCCTGCTTTGCAGGGTTTTTTTTCTTTGTCTACTTTTCATTTAAAAAGTGAGATGGTACAGTAAGTAAAAGAAAGAGGAGGAAAAAATATGATTCAACGCTTTATAGAACTCGGAGAAGGCTACTCTGATTTATATGAATTACTTGAAATTGCCAAAGCAAATCAAGAACGTATAACACATATGTTACAATTTGAAACGATTAAAAATGAAAAAAAAGTGTGCTCACTTGTTGTAATATTAAAACCAACTACTACTGGTGATTTCCAACCATTATACATATGTCGTGAAGGCATTCCTGTACTTGAAAATAAAAAAAGTAAACGCGTCATTTTATTTGAAGAAACGGCAGAACAACTAGGAAGAAAAGTGACTACCTTTACGGTAAAACCATCCACAACTTTCCCAGAAAAAGAACTGTTTTTCAATCATTTAATTGGTATTTTACGAATGAATAATTTCATTCCTCCAATGAAATAAAGTGTTATTTCAAGTAAAAAAATCCCCTACTAAAATTAGCAGGGGATTTTTTCTATTAACTATAATCGTATTCTTTTGCCCGATCAGGACGTGAATTTTCAAATTCCGTTTTTAAATACGGGCGGTACGACTGTTCTATCTTCTTCACAAAAGGAAGTTTGTTCAACTTTTGCATCATATGCTCAATTTGTTCCATATCACAATATACTACTGCGTATTTTAAGCGTTTTGATATGTAATGTATGTTACCATATTTCCTTAAAATCTTGGCATGTTTCAATGAATGTAAATAAACAATCATACTTTGTCGTTGCCCGAACATAATCTTCTCCATCTTCTCCTTTTAAAAACATATATTTTATATTTTATGAAAACCAATCAGAAATTTATGACATTACAGGACAAACTCTGTATACGTTTTCTTCTATCTTCTAAAAAACGGGGTAATTTACCCCGTTTTACAGCCACAACCTCCGCCGGTACCACAACCGCCACCACAGCCACCAGCATCAAAAAATGGATTTCCTGTTGGAACTTTGATGGAAGAAGACACCTCAGAACCGATTGCTACACTAACTTCATCTAACAACTTTTGCAAAGCTGTTTCTACTCGTTTAAAAGCTGCAACCTTATCATGTAAGTCTACAGAACGCTTTAACTCCCTCATTTTCGTCGAAACGAAAGTATAATCAGGATGGTATTTACCGAAACGTTGCACTTCTTCATATCGTTCTTTCATCGCTGTAAATTGCTGAATTAACGTCTGAACTTCCATATCTTCATGCAATTCTTTATAACACTTACGATAGTCTTCTGCTATATCTGAACAGATAATCGCTTTTGCAAGCTGCTCTGCCTTATCTAATATCAATACGCTTTCCAGCGTCGCTACAATCATGAGAGACACCTCCGAGTATTCATCATACCACATTTAGAATAGAACTACTAATTGAAGTGTCTCACTAAACAGAAAGATATCACTCTAACTATTTTCCGTATAATCCCAGCACATACTTATACATTAATATGTTCCGCAATATTATATTTCAGAACATCCCATTTCCCACTATTTTCTTTCACATAACTAATACATGCATTTTTTAATGGTGTCTTAAACGAAATATCTTCCGGTGCAATTGCATGTAAAATTGCTTTTATCGCATGTGAATGAGCTACAATGATAATACGTTTGCCAGAATGGGTTTCTGCAACATCTTTTATAGCAGCAAAGCAACGAGTTACAATCTCTTCATCTTGCTCCATACCTTCTACTTTACCTTCTGCAATTAGCTCCCTAACAGTCGCAACCGGCTTCCCAGAAGCTTCACCAAAATTACGTTCAACAAATCGCTCATCTAATAAAATCGATTGCAATCCTGCAGCCCCTGCAATTTCCTTAGCTGTTTCGTGCGCTCTAATTAATGGGCTACTTATAATTACATCCCATGCTTCCGCTTGCAAAGCAACTGCACTTTGACTTGCTTGCTTCTTTCCCACTTCATTAAGTGGAATATCTTCACGTCCCTGAATAATCTCTTGAAAATTCCAATCAGTTTGTCCATGTCGTACTAAACAAATTTCCGTCATGCTCATGCTGCAACTCCTTTTTAAATAATCCGCTTCTATTGTATCAAAAGTTCTGCATGACGGACATAGTTTTCCCTTCCAATTATGTTGTATTTTGCTGCTTCATATACTGAAACATATCGATCATAATGGAGGCAACTGCCAATTGGTTTTGAAATTTCTCAACTTTATCTGGTATCGTTTTTTTGAAATGCTGCATAGCCGCTAACTCAAATGCCTCTTTTTCTTCAGGGTTTCGCGTTAGTTTTCTATACCAGTACGGTTGCTCCCTAATATAGCGAGATAAATCCTCATCAGCCTTTATAAACTCCATAATTTCTGCTCTCATCCGCTTTCCCCCTAATCCTTCTGAAAGAAAAATGGATTATTTTCGGAAGTACTTTCTTCTTGCCGCGCGGGCTTCCCTTGAAATTGTTGAAAAACTTGTTGCACACTACCAATAGCACTCGTCACATTAGCTAAATGGTGTTGCATCTGTTCCACATCTAGCTTTTTAAAGAAAGAAAGCATTTGTCCCATCACATCAGCAGTTTTTTCCTCTTCAGTTCGATTATCTTTTTCTTTTTCTTGTTTATTTTCTTTTACCGAAGAAAAAGCTGGCGCTCCATCAGGCCTAAAAGTTGCCCATATCGGATCTTCTTCACCAAGTAAGTACCATTCTTCATAAAACTGTTGCCAAGTTTTGTGACCACTTCTAACCTCATGAACCATTTTAGGGTGATGGTTTACAAACTCTTTAAACTGTTGAACCGATGGATGTAACGGTCCTTTTGTTGTTGGCATAATCCTCACCTCTTCATGTATATCTACTATATAGTAAGAAAAAAAAGGCACATGGTTCGCCTATTTTTAGACGATTCATGCACCTTTTTATCCTGCTATTTGCATACGGTAAGATTCCGACCTACACTTCAGTGAATACGAAGTACTTAAACGTGAGGTTTCCCCTACACAACTTAAAATTTCACTTTATTTTCGAATAAAGTTTTGTGTATAAAACTTATCGTATACCCCAACACCTAATCCTGTAAATTGTTCATTTAATACATTCTTTCTATGCCCTTCACTATTTAACCAACCTTGCACCGCCGCAATTCCATCACTATGTTGCGCCGCTATGTTCTCACCAGCAAGTTGAAACCCTACTTTCCCGCGCTGTAAACGATCTCCTAACGTACCTAGTGTAGGTGAATCGTGTGAAAAGTAATTATTATCCTTCATATCTTTACTATGCCCTATAGCCACCTCTGCTGTTTGTTGATCCCAAGCTAACAGCGGTAACTTATGGCGACTTCGAATAATATTTGTTAAATCAAAAATTTGTTGCATATTCCCATTCTCTATTTGTTTCATTTTATCTGGAGTCAATGGTTGTTCAGCTAGTAATTCACCCGAATAAACAAGCTGATACGGTCTTTGGCGTAATAACGTTTCATCATCCATATAACGAACACCAACAAGCTCATGTGTAAAATGATCAAAATATAATTGTGCCCAGCCATCTTCTACAGGTATTAATGGTTGTTCCATCACTTCCGTGTCAGATAACTCAAATTGATAACTATTTTTCCCTCTTTTTAACGAAATCTCATGCGAGAGTGGATTCTTTTTATACACTTCTTCATACTTTTCATTTATATAATAAGGCGGCACCTTAACCTGCTCACCAGCAACATACGCCGTTACAACTTTTCGTTCTGCAACTCCAAATTGAACATACTTAGTTAAATCTTGATTATATACCCACCATTCATATCCGTAAGCAGATGGCTCTATTCGAGATGGTTCGCCCCATTTTGCTAATAAATTTTCAGAGTCCCCACCAATCATATTTAAAACAGTATCGGAAGAGTCTTCATTTACTTGTTTTTTCTTTTTCACAATTTTATTTTCTTGCTTTGATTGAGATGGGGTTAATATATATTGTGAAACGAGTAATTTCCCGTATAAATCAACAGCTAAAATTAAAAATGTAATCATTACGATACGCAATAATTTCTTCAATCGATATACCTCCTGCACAAAACATAAAATTGAGATATACACAAATCCTTTTCTTTCCTTTTTTGTGTGTACCGTACTCTTTTCACTATATCATATTTTCGCAAAAAAAGTCTGGATTCTACCTTTTCTCTCAATATGAATTGCACTTTCTTATTATTCATACTATTATAAAAATAATGATGTAACATGAAAAGAGGAGGTATTATATGCAATTTACAAATACGAAATTTAATGGGGCAGTCGTTGATTTAACACTATTAACAGAGATTATGGAAAAGAACCATTTTGTACTTGCTGGACAGTGGGATTATGAACGAGTTACATACGATTATAAATTTGAAATATTAAATGATATTTATTATTTGCGCGTACAAGGTTTGGCTGTTGAAGGTGATGTTGGTAGCAGACACGCTGAAATAAAGCTACTTCCTCCCTTATTAGGAAAACATTATTATCCTCACGGCGTTGAATATGGTGATGGTGAAACTTTCCCAACGAATGTACTTCAAAAAAGCGAACAACTCCTACAAAATATCGAAAAAGAGTTAAAAGAGTTCCAAATCATTGAGTAAATAGAAAAAGCGCATCATATTGATGCGCTTTTTCTATTTATCTTACTTAAGAATGAATCGTCTTTTTGACTGGATACCCATAAATAGTTCCATCCTTTACTTTAATCTCATCTTCCCAAGGAACCTTATATTTACCTTCAGCTAAATCTTTTACAAACGTATACGGGTTTTCTTTCACCCCTCCAGGAGTCGCTACATATCCCCTTGCACCTAAATTATATATATTATTTTCGAGACCCCATCCTAATCTAGCCTGATCTGCTAGCTCTGGATATACTTCGGCAGTAACAATCTCCCAAGGATTTCGGTGTCCCTGCACTAAAGTAGTCCCATCAAAATTACAAACTTGTCCTTCACCAAAGTAATAAAATACCCCATCATAACCCGCTAAGTTCACTGACAATGTATACATTAAGTTTTGCCATGCATTCGAACGATTCGTTAACATCCATTGTTCACTAACTTGTGTGCTATATCCAGAAATACGAATCAAGACATTTGCACCTTTATAAGCTGCTTCACGAGCTACTTCAGGAAACATACCATCATGACAAATACAAACAGCTAATTTACTTCCTCCAGGTCCATCACAAACAGGTAAGCCTAAATCTCCAGCTTTCCAAGGTTCGACTGGCACCCAAGGATTTAGCTTACGATACTTCAAAATCATTTCACCTTGTGGATCAATAATTATTGCTGTATTATACGGTTCTCCACCATCAGGGTTTCTTTCCATTATAGAAAAAACACCATATACCTCAGACTCTTTACATGCCTCAGCAAACAAGTCTGTTTCTGGCCCAGGAACTGTACATAAAAACTCTTCTGTAGTCCATTTTTTTGTATTAAGCCCTTGTGTACTATATTCTGGAAATACTATCAATTCCAATCCAGGATACCCTGATTTAGTTGAATGAATTGTTTTTATGATCTGTTTAATTTGTTTATCAATGTCTGCACGTGACTCTACTACCGGTACTGGATATTGTATTAATGCTGTTAAAAAACCACTAATTGGCTTTACCATACTTCCACTACTACCCATTTAAATTCCCCCTTAAAATAGTTCTTGTTTATTAAAGATAACAATATAAATTTGTAACTCTCTAAAAAACTTGCACTACACATGGAATCATTACGTATTAAAGCTAGTAGTAAATCTTATATCCACTTTTAGTACATGCCTACACTAACTTAACATGAATAAATTGAAAATTCAATCTTTTTATAGTTTACTAAAACTAAAAAAGTGTATGGAAACCCATACACTTTTTTACTTAGTCTGTAAATATGGCGGTAATTGTTGCAACTGCTCTTTATCTTTTTCACGCTCTCTACGTGCCCACCTAAAAAATACATAACCAATAATCGTACCGTACACTATTTCCTGGACAATTTTCATAATGATGCCACCTGTTTGTTGATCTTGTACGACTGGCATCCAGTGTAAAAATTCTGGTCCAGTTATATTTAAATCAGATAAAGTTCCCGCTGGTACACATAGTTCCATCGCCTTCATCCAAGCAGCCGGATCCGTATACGTTGCAAATAATGGCGCCGTCGCAAAAATGATTAACGCGCAAGCTGGCGTTAATAATATACCGTTAGCAAACATATAACCAAGTTTCTTTATATCACTTAATGTTTGATATTCTGGTAATGGATTTAGCATCGGCCACCACATCATGATTGCCGTAAAGAACAATATAGCGAGACAAATAGGATGAGCAATTTGACTTTGTTTTACTGTATCAAAAACAACTGGTAAATGATAAAAAGAAAACAGGCCATTAAATACAAACAATGCAATAAGTGGCTTAGCAAATATCTTCAATATAATTTGAACTAACTTAAAAGAAGTAATATAACGATATAACCAAACTGGTATACCAAGCAACAATAACGGTGGAACTGCAATATACATAACTGCCATTTCAAACATATGTGCACTAAATATAATATGACCAATTAAATCAATAGGCCCTCCCTTTACAAAATACAAAAGAACAATCCCGGTCGTAAAATAAAAAACTTGCTTCTTACTTACCTTTTTCGCATGTTCAAATCGCATTCTATATGGCCCAATAATTAAAAAGTACCCGATAAGGATCGAAAGCATAAATAGTAAAAAGATTGGACTCCATAGAGCTTGAAAACCAAATATCCACAAGTTACTCATTGTCACACCTACCTTCTTAAGGTTATCCTTTCACATAACATGAAGAGGGAGCTGTGACGACACAAGCTCCCTTATTCTTCACTTTTCAAATCCACACAATTGTCATAAAAGCTAAAATTGTAATTAACCCGATCAACAGACCAGAATAAAGAAAGAAACTTGCCGCTTCATGTCCTTTATGACTCATATGCATAAAATAATACAATTGAAAAATTACTTGTACCACTGCTAATAGTAAAATAAATGGTACTGAGAAAGTCGGACTAAAAGTTTTCGGATATGCGACTGCTGCAAATGCAACTAATGTTAAAAAAATCATTAATGCAAATGTAATAACTTGATGCTTCATTTCCTCCGCACTTTTTCTCTTCCGATAAACAAGATCAACTTTAGGATTATTCATTTGCTTTATCGCCATTGTTTATCCCACCATTCCCATCAAATATACTACAGTGAAAATAAACACCCAAACTACGTCAATAAAGTGCCAATAAATCGATGCAACATAAAACTTCGGTGCATTGTATAAATTTAGACCTCTCTTCGCATTTCTAAAGATTAATGTTAAAATCCAACATAATCCAAACAATACGTGGAGACCATGTGTACCAACAAGAGCATAAAACGCGGAACCAAATGCACTACTTCTCATAGTATGCTTAAATTCATGCGTATAATGATAAAACTCATATATCTCAAATGCTAAAAACCCTAAACCTAGCAACACTGTTACTAATAGCCAAAGTTGCATTTTCTTAAAGTTAAAGTTTTTCATATGATACATCGCATATACGCTCGTTAAGCTACTCGTTAATAAAAGCATCGTCATAATGAAAACGAGTGGCATTTGGAACATCTCTTGAGATGTTGGTCCACCATTTGTAGAATTCTTTAACGCTAAATATGTGCCAAACAAGGAAGCGAACAATACTGTTTCACCTCCAAGAAATAACCAAAAACCGACAAACTTATTTTTTCCCTCAAGGGTTGCTTTTTCAGGCTCTGCTGGAAATGTTTCATTCGTTAATTTTTCATCTACATGCATTATGCCTTGCCCCCCTTATCTTCTAAATCTTCCTTATGAATATGATATCCATGATCATCGATTACTGAACGTAGGAACATTGTACCAAATGTAATGATTAAACCGATAATTGCTACTAATAACCAAAACTTATCTTTTCCACCCTGCATATACATTGCACCGAATGCCGCTATAAACAATCCTAAAGAAATGATAAATGGTGAAAACGATGGATTTGGCATATGAATATCACCAATTGGTTCCGCCGCTGTCATCTCTTTATTCCCTTCACGTTTTTCAATCCAAAACGGATCTAACCCGCGAACAAATGGTAATTGTTTAAAGTTATATTCTGGTGTTGGTGCTGGCATTGTCCATTCTAATGTACGTGCATCCCATGGATCACGACCAGCCTTTTCTTTTGAAACTGTCGTTTTAATTACATTGAATAGAAGAACAATCGTTCCAAGAGCCATAAATACCGCTCCAATAGAACTAATCATATTCCCCATTTCCAGCCCTTGGCCTTCAAGATATGTGTAGTAACGACGTGGCATACCAATTAAACCAAGGAAATGCTGTATGAAGAACGTTAAATGGAAACCGATAAAGAATAGCCAAAATGTTATCTTTCCTAACGTTTCATTCAATACTTTATTAAACATCAGTGGCCAATAATAATGAGCTCCTGCAAGTAAACCAAATACAACACCGCCGACAATTACATAATGAAAGTGAGCTACTACGAAATAGTTATCATGAAATTGATAATCCGCTGGTGCAGATGCTAGCATAACACCTGTAACTCCACCCATTACGAATGATGGAATGAAAGCTACTGCCCACATCATCGGTGTCGTAAAACGAATACTTCCTCCCCACATCGTAAAGAGCCAGTTGAATATTTTAATACCGGTCGGTACTGCAATCGCCATTGTTGCAACTGAGAAAATAGCATTTGCAACTGGACCAAGTCCAACAGTAAACATATGATGCGCCCATACCATAAATCCTAAGAATCCAATTAATACTGTCGCGAACACCATCGACGAATAACCAAATAATCGTTTTTTCGAAAATGTCGCGAAGATTTCTGAGAATATTCCGAAAGCTGGGAGTATAAGAATGTATACTTCTGGATGACCGAAAATCCAGAATAAATGCTCCCATATAATTGTATTCCCGCCCAATGCTGGATTAAAGAAACTTGTTCCAAATAAACGATCTAACATTAAAAGTCCTAATCCTACAGTTAACGGTGGAAAAGCGAATAATATTAGAGAAGATGTTACAAATGTCGTCCATGTAAACATCGGCATACGCATATACGTCATTCCTGGCGCACGCATATTAATAATGGTTACAAGGAAGTTAATACCTCCAATTAATGTACCAATACCGGAAATTTGCAAGCCGAGTACATAAAAATCAACACCATGGCCTTTAGAGGCTAAAGCTAAAGATGCATAAGATGTCCAGCCTGCATCAGGTGCTCCACCTAAAAACCAACTTAAATTTAAAAATACTCCACCAAAGAAAAATAACCAAAATCCGAGTGAATTCAAAAACGGGAACGCTACATCACGTGCACCAATTTGAAGTGGTACAGCGGCGTTCATAAATGCAAACACGAGTGGCATAGCTGCGAGGAAAATCATTGTTGTACCGTGCATCGTTAATACTTGATTATAAGCATCCCCAACAAGAAAAGCGTTGTTAGGAATCGCTAATTGAAGGCGAATAAATAGAGCTTCTATTCCGCCTATTATAAAAAACAATCCACCTGCAATTAAATAGAGAATGGCAATCTTTTTATGGTCTACTGTCGTTAAATAATCCCATATGACAGCACCCATCCCCTGTTTTTTTGCTACAGAACTCACGTTTTCAACCTCCCCTTCGCGAATAATCCCTCTTTACTTTTCAACTTTTAACGTTTGTAAGTATGCATTTAATGCATCAATTTGATCATCCGTTAAGTTGCCATATTTACCAGTCATTTTGTTTCCTGGTTTCATATTTTCAGGATCTTTCAGCCATTTTTTTAAGTTTTCTTCATTGTTTTCGGCAATACCGGCAACCATATCGCGATCCGCAAAGTTTGCTAAGTTTGGTGCGATACGAGCGGAAGGTGGTCTACTATCATTAGATCCAACTGCGTGACAACCAATACAGCTTTTATTAAATATTTCTTGGCCCTCTTGCGCCTTTGTTGAAGCTACTTCTTTCTTCCCATCAATCTTCTTCATATCAGCAAGCCACTTTTTGTACTCGCTTTCATCTAAAGCTTTCACTTTGAATTGCATTAAAGAATGTGATGGGCCGCAAAATTCTGTACAAAAACCATTATAAGTGCCCGATTTATCTGCCTTTAACCACATTTTGTTCACATTGTCTGTATTTGTATCCATTTTCCCAGCTAAAGATGGAACCCAAAACGAATGTTTAATATCGGCACCCTTCAAATTCAAATACACTTTCTTACCTGTGGGGATGACTAAATCTTGAGAAGTCACTATTTTTTCTGATTTATAAGAAAATTCCCACCAATAAAGATTCGCTGTTACATCAACAACGATAGTATCTTTATCAATATTCTTTTTCTCCATCGCACTTACATCAGCAAGTTTGAATGTATATGTAACCGTCGGAACAGCTAAGATTAACAAAAGAATAATCGGAATAACTGTCCAAATAATTTCTAGTTTGTGATTCCCTTCAACTTGCTCTGGAATATAATCTTCCTGACCTTTCTTTTGTCGGAAACGCACAATTACATATAAGAAAATAATAGTAACTACTAGTACTACTCCTACCATAATCGCAGTTGCTAGTAAGAGCAAATCATATTGCATTTTTGCTACTTCTCCTTGCGGAATTAAAGTAGATTGAAAGGCTTTACCGCATCCCCCTAACAGTAAAGCCAGCAGTGAAACGAACGAAAGCAGTCGCCACTGTTTCTTCATACAAACAACCCCCACTTTCCTTGTGAATTAGATTGTACTTTATAGTTAAGTAAAGTAAATCTCAACGTAAAGAAATCCAATTATGTCGTTGTCTTAGAAGAATGTAACTACAATCATTGATACAAATAAGATTGTTAAATAATTTAGGGAATAAACAAACATTTGTACGGACCATTTGATGTCATCTTGCTTACGGAAGCCATAAAATCCTAAAACGATCCATCCGATGTTTAACAATGTTGCAATTACCATAAATGTTATCCCTAGTCCACTCATATAAAATGGTAGTGGTAATAAACATACTGTCCAAATCATAATTTGGCGTTTCGTAATTTCAAATCCATGAACTACAGGAAGCATTGGAATTCCTGCATTTCGATATTCATCAACACGTTTCATCGCTAATGCGAGGAAATGTGGGATTTGCCAAATAAACATAATTAAAAATAACATCCAAGCAATTGGATGGCCTAAAGATGGATCGATTGCTGCCCATCCAATTAAAGGTGGAACTGCTCCAGATATACTACCTACAACAGTATTTAGTGTATACTTTCTCTTTGTCCATAACGTATATAAGACAACATATGTGAAAGCACCAATAAATCCCATTAATACTGCCATTGGTGTTGTTAATAATAAAAATACAAATCCAAGAAGTAATATAACTAGTCCAAATGTAAGTGCAAATCCCGGTTTATACTTCCCAGTAACTGTTGGACGGGTTTTTGTTCTTTCCATTAACGGGTCGATGTCTCGATCAATGTAGTTATTTAAACAACATACCCCTGCCATAATTAATCCAGAACCAACGATTGTAAAGAATAACTTATCCAGATTGTCCATCACACTTAATCCATTAAAATGTAATGCCAACCAAAATCCTGTAAATACAGTAAGTGTATTTGAGTTTACAATCCCCATTTTAACGAGCGCTGATAAATCTTGTAGCCGAGTTGTTTCCGGTACACTTGTAACAGCTGACTCATCATGCAGCTCACTTGTTGCATGGCTCATCACTTTAACCCCCTCTTAAAACTTTCATCTTTCTTTTTGCGCCTATTTCGAATGAAATATTTCGCTTCTATATAGCAATATTATTACAGTAGAAATATTGTTAATCCATTCTACTACTAATCTACGCCCATACTCCAATATATTAAATCATATTTCCCGAACATTTTGTGAAGAAAACATGAACTTTTTGTGTCGAATATAAAAACTTAATTCTTACTTGTCCTTATCATAACATGATGTTACCTTCTATAATAAACTTTTTTGTCATATTTAACACGTATTCTCCCCATATCTTTTCAAAATAGCCTGTTTTTCACCTAAAAATTCCCTTATATATCCTATTTCCACACCCATTTTCTCTCCCCTGTCTGCCCCCGCCATTTCTTTGCTATTTTATTATTTTTTATATATCATAGAAACTAGCGCTTTTTATTCTATACATAATGGAATGAAAATATTTCGCAATAACTTCATAGCAGAAAGATGGTGAAATAGATTGCAACGCTTTATTAAATGGTTAGCAGTCATTACGAGTCTTGATTTATTAATAGTTTTACTAGGAGGCGCCTTAGTTACAAAAACAGGTTCTGGCCAAGGGTGCGGTAAATCATGGCCACTTTGTAACGGTGAATTTGTTCCATCTAATTTATCAATGGAAACTATTATTGAACTAAGTCACCGCCTTACATCAGGATCAGCAGGAATTCTTGTCACTCTCCTTTGTATTTTGTCCTGGAAATATTATAAACATGTGCGCGAAACAAAAACGTTAGCAATTTTATCCTTCGTATTTTTAGTTGCGCAAGCATTAATGGGAGCGGCAGCAGTTGTTTGGGGACAAATGCCAGCTGTACTTGCTATCCATTTCGGTATTTCCTTAATTTCATTTGCTTCTGTCATTTTATTAACGTGTCTTATCTTTGAAATTGATCAGAAATTTGATGCACGTTCACTTATTATGGACAAAAAAATGAAATTTCATATTTATGGTGTAACAATTTACAGTTATATTGTCGTCTACACAGGTGCTTTAGTACGTCACGAACGAGCTAGCTTAGCCTGTCCAGACTTTCCTTTATGTAGCAAAAATAGACCTATGCCAACTCAACTACATGAATGGGTTCAAATGGGACATAGGGTTGCAGCGATGTTAATTTTCGCTTGGATACTATACGCGATGATTCTCGCTATTCGCCATTACAAGCAGCAGCCTGTCGTATACTGGGGATGGATCATTTCATTTATCCTTGTTACACTTCAAGCTATCGTAGGAATTTTAGTCGTATTTACAAATGCTAATTTAGTAATGGCATTATTACATTCACTATTCATTTCTTGCTTGTTTGCTGTACTATGCTATTTAGTTATGTTAGGTACACGAAGTAAAGTGAATGCAAAAGAAGCTGAATCAACTTCTAAACAAACAAAATAAATTTAAATTAAAATACCTTGCCGAATTGGCAAGGTATTTTTTGCAATAAAATGAAACTTTAATCAGTGGGGGTCTTCACCCCCCACTGATTATTAGCCCGCACCAATCAGGCTTTTATGGGCAGTTGATCCCCCATCTAACTTCTTTGTTTTCGCTGAATTTTGAGGCGGGTGTCTTACTGCCCGGCGAATAGCGGGATAAAAAAAAAAGAGCTGCATTTACACAGCTCTTTTTCTTTTTTAGTGATCTAATTCAATAAGTAAATCACCCGTTTGAATCGCATCACCATCGTTAACATATACTTTCTTCACTTTACCATTGAACGGCGCTTGAACTGTCGTTTCCATTTTCATCGCTTCTGTAATTGCCATAGAATCGCCTTTTTTCACTTCATCGCCTTCTTTTACAACTACTTTAATTACCGTTCCTGGCATCGTTGCACTAATATGATTTGGATTCTCACGGTTTCCTTTCACACGTTGTGCAACTGTTGCTTTTACACTCTCGTCTTTCACGATAATTTCACGTGGTTGACCGTTAAATTCCAAGTAAAGGACACGATTTCCATCCGGCTGAGGTTCTCCAATTGATACTAGTTTAACCATCAATGTTTTACCTTGTTCGATTTCCACATTGATTTCTTCACCAAGTCTCATACCATAGAAGAACGTCGGTGTATCAAGTACAGATACATTTCCATAAAGCTCAGCAACTTTTTCATAATCCATAAATACTTTTGGATATAAAGCATATGCAACTACATCAAAAATCGTTACTTCGCGTCCAAGTTTATGGAATAATTCTTCTTTTAACGCTTCGAAATCTACTGGCTCTAATAATTCACCCGGTCTTACTGTTAATGGCTCTTTCCCTTTTAAAATAATTTCTTGCAACTTTTTCGGGAAACCACCATATGGCTGTCCTAAATCTCCTGAGAACATTTCAACAACAGATCCTGGGAAGTCCATAGAATGCCCACGCTCTAAAACATCTTGTTCTGTTAAGTGATTTTGAACCATAAATAATGCCATATCACCGACAACTTTAGATGATGGCGTTACTTTAACAATATCGCCAAACATGTCATTCACACGGCGGTACATTACTTTCACTTCATCGAAGCGATCTCCTAAACCAACCGCTTTCGCTTGTTGTTGTAGATTACTATACTGTCCGCCTGGCATTTCGTGCATATATACCTCTGTATGAGGTGCATTCATACCACTTTCAAACGGTGCGTAGTATTTACGTACATCTTCCCAATAATGAGATAGTTTTTCTAATGAATCTATATTAACGTCTGGCTGTCTTTCGTTTCCACCTAATGCATAGTATAGCGTGTTCGCACTTGGTTGTGACGTTTGACCAGCCATAGAACTTACTGCTACATCGACAATGTCAACACCTGCTTCAATTGCCTTTGTATACGTTAATATACCATTTCCACTCGTATCGTGTGTATGCAAGTGAATCGGAATCGATACCGTCTCTTTTAATGCAGAAACTAAATCATATGCCGCATTAGGTTTTAATAAGCCTGCCATATCTTTAATTCCTAATATATGTGCTCCTGATGCTTCTAACTCTTTTGCTAAGTTTTTATAGTAATTTAAATCATATTTACTACGTAACGGATCATGAATATCTCCTGTGTAGCACATTGTTGCTTCTGCAATTTTACCAGTATCTCGTACAGCATCAATCGCAACTCTCATACCTTCTACCCAGTTTAAGCTATCAAAAATACGGAACACATCAATTCCTGCTTGAGCAGAACATTCCACAAATTTTTGAATTAAATTATCCGGATAGTTTTTGTAACCAACTGCGTTTGAAGAACGAAGTAACATTTGGAATAAAACGTTTGGCATTTTTTCACGAAGATCTAGTAATCGTTCCCATGGATCTTCCTTTAAGAAACGATATGCAACATCAAACGTTGCACCACCCCACATTTCCGCTGAGAATAGGTTTGGTAACATTCTCGCTGTCGGCTCTGCAATTTGATGTAAATCTTTTGTACGAATACGCGTCGCCAGTAATGACTGATGCGCATCACGGAATGTTGTATCCGTTAAAAGTACACGCTTTTGATCTTGTACCCATTTTACTAATCCGTCCGCTCCACGCTCATCCAAAATTTGTTTCGTTCCATTTTGAACGGGCTCTGAGTGTAATACATTCGGTATACGAGCATCCGGGAAAATTGGTTTCTCTTTTTTCCCTACTCCTGGGAAGCCATTTACTGTTACTGACCCAATGTAATTTAACATTTTTGTTCCGCGGTCTTTACGTTTCGGGAACAGGAATAGTTCAGGTGACGCATCAATAAATGAAGTGTCATATTCTCCTGATAAGAAGTTTTTATGTTTTACTACATTCTCTAGGAATGGAATATTTGTTTTAATACCACGAATACGGAATTCTTTTAAGTTACGTTCCATTTTCGCAGCAGCTTGTTCAAAAGTAAGTGCCCATGTTGTAACTTTTACGAGTAAAGAATCATAGTACGGTGTAATAACAGCACCTTGGAAACTATTACCTGTATCAAGACGAACACCGAAACCACCGCCTGATCGGTATGCCATAATTTTCCCTGTATCCGGCATGAAATTATTTAGTGGGTCCTCAGTCGTTACACGAGATTGGATCGCAAATCCATGAACAACTACTTCCTCTTGCTTCGGAACACCTACCATTTTACTATGTAATGCATGTCCATCAGCTATTAAAATTTGCGATTGAACGATATCTACCCCTGTGATCATTTCTGTAATTGTATGTTCAACTTGAACACGCGGATTTACTTCAATAAAGTAAAACTCATCACCTTTTACAAGAAATTCTACTGTTCCTGCGTTTAAATAATTTACATTTTTCGTTAATTTCACAGCAGCATCACAAATACGCTGACGCAAATCATCTGAAAGCGACACACTAGGTGCGATTTCTACCACTTTTTGGTGACGACGTTGTACAGAACAGTCACGCTCGTATAAATGAACAACATTGCCCTCTTCATCTGCTAAAATTTGAACTTCTATATGTTTAGGTTTTTCAACGAATTTTTCAACGTATACTTCATCATTACCAAAGGCTGCTTTCGCTTCTGACTTCGCTCGATTATACGATTCTCTTAATTCTTCACTACTACGTACAATACGCATACCACGACCGCCACCGCCAAGGGAAGCTTTAATAATAATCGGGTAATCATACTTTTCAGCAAATTCTCCAACTTCTTCTACTGAATTTACCGGCCCATCACTACCAGGAATAACTGGAATTTGTGCTAGCTGCGCTTGTGTTCTTGCTTTCACTTTATCTCCAAACATATCTAAATGCTTACTCTTTGGACCAATAAAGATAATCCCTTCTTCTTCACAACGTTTTGCGAATTGAATATTTTCTGACAAGAAACCATATCCAGGGTGGATTGCATCTACATGATTACTTTTCGCAATCTCAATAATGCCCTCAATATCTAGATAAGCATCAATTGGCTTTTTCCCTTCCCCAACTAAATAGGACTCATCGGCTTTATAACGATGATAAGAACCACTATCCTCTTTAGAATAGATTGCAACTGTTTTTAATCCAAGTTCCGAACAAGCTCGAAACACACGAATTGCAATCTCTCCACGGTTAGCTACCAATACTTTTTGAATACGTTGCAGCTTTGTCATGATTTTCCCCCTCTACTTTCCTACCACTCTAGAGATAAAATATATACACACCCTAAAGAGCGTGAAGTTCTTCACTTTCTACATTATATTATACTTAGAAAGCTTCACTTTATTTTTATCCATCATACCTTATTTTTTAACAAATGATAAGTTTTCTGATCAATTTGTTTCACAAAAATAGTATAGCATACCTCTTCCTTTTCTAACAACTTAATTGTATATCACATTTAATTTAATGTGATATATTTTTTAGTGTATATACCAATTAATGTATCCTATTTAATGTTTCTTGCACATAAAAAAACACATCACGCTCTAAAGTGCAATGTGTTTTTTATTTTACTACAACAAGACGCGGTCCATCTTGCTCTCTTTCTTTCATTATCTCATTTTGTTGTTTCTCTTGTCGTTTTACATGACTAGCAACATTTAATAATATACCCATCGCAATTAGATTAGCCAATAAAGAACTACCACCATAACTAATAAACGGTAAAGGTACTCCTGTAAGTGGTATTAATCCAGACATACCACCAACATTAACAAAAGTTTGTATCCCAATTAAACTTGCAATTCCGATTGCAATTAAACTTCCAAATGGATCTTTACATTTTTGCGCTACTCTAAACGAACGAATGATAATAAGTAGTAAACAGATTAAAATGATAGCTACACCTATAAAACCTAGTTCTTCAGATATAATCGCCATAATAAAATCCGTTTGCGGCTCTGGTAAGTAGCCATACTTTTGTATACTATTTCCCAATCCTCTACCATTTAACCCACCTGAAGCTATTCCAATAAAGGAATTAACTAATTGAAATCCATCATTTTGAGGATCACTAAATGGATCAAGAAAAACTGAAAATCGAGCTTTTTGGTATTTACTTAATTTATAGTCCCCAATAAAATACAACGCCGGTATCCACACGACAGATGTTAATAAAAATCTTTTTATCCACAAGTTAACATTAACTCCTGAACAGAAGAACATAATTAACACTGTTCCACCTATTAATATGTCAGTTCCTAAGTCATTTTGTAATAAAATTAACACCATCGATCCACCGACAACAAATAAGGGAGGTATTATCCCTTGGAAAAAAGGGGTTTGCCTCTCTTGTTTCTTAGCAAAAAAACTTGCTAACGTAATAATAACTGCTATTTTTACAAACTCAGCTGGTTGTATACCTAGTATCCATCCTTTTGCACCATTGATTACCTTACCGAAAAGGAAAGCTGCTGTTAGTAATCCAATACTCCCTAACCCCATCGCTGCAAGAACTATTTTTTTCCTCCACAATTTGTAAGGGATTATAACGGCAATCACAAGTATTACGGTTCCAATAGCAAGAGCAACTAATTGTTTTTTAAAAAAGTGATCTGCTGGCCAGTTATATTTCGACGAAATCGCGACAATGGAACTAGAACTATATACCATTATAACTCCCAACACACATAAGATAACAAGAGGAAGTAATAATGAATAATCCATTGATTTCCATACTCTTTTCATTTCATTTCCTCTTTCTGTTTCAATTTAATTATTGTTGTATTCCATATGTACATTGATTCTTCCTGCTTTATTATACAAATAAAAAGCCCAAACTATTTCAGTTTGAGCCCCCCTATTTGAACCCGTTATTGTTGTTTGTTCGTAAATGCTTCATGAAGTGCAGATAACTCACGTTCAAGCTCTCCTAACATTGCTTTCCCTTGTTCTTCTGCAATAAGACCAAGGCGAACTGCAAAATCGACCTCGCGGGATAGTCCAAACATTTGTGTGTCTAACACTTCTTCATATAATGGACATTGCGGCATTGTAAGATTGTCCATTTGCACCTTAATAAGTCTTAAAATCTTCTCCGCATCCGCTTGTAGAAGGGCTAGTGCCTTTTCCTGATGATTTGATACTGTCTCAGACGCCAAATTGATTCCCTCCGTTTCCGTCCTACTCTCTCCTATCTATTAATATTAGCGATAGTTTTAGTAAATTGCAATAGAAACATTTTTTGTGACAACCGTGTCTAATGCTATTATACTGAAAAGTGGGAGTATAACACAAATGGGGGAACAACAATGAGCGAAATTTTATTTATTAATGGAAAAGTTCGTTTTCCAATCACTATCGATCCAACTGTTTGGATCTTTGATGATCGAAAAGTAGATTTGACAACTTACTTTGATGAAACAAGAGAAAACACTTCAGAACTAGAAGCTTATTTAAAAAACACTTCAGAGCATTGGGATCGCGAAATCCGTGATGGTGCTGCGTTTCCACCGATACAACAAAGTGTAAAGAAATATAAAAAAGAACAACTAATTACTGGAACGTTCGGTATACCATTTCATCCATTTCTTGCTAACGCCGAAATTTCAGAGGACGCTACGCAAGTCGAAATTGAAACAGTAGATCAAACAATAATACTTCCATTAGAAACTGTAGAAAATGCTATTCTTGGTTTTTCAAAAGAAGGAAAGCCATTAAAAGAGGATGGACCTGTTCATCTATATTACAATGATGGATCTAATAGACAAAATCCAATCCGTAACATCCGTAAATTTACAATTATTTAAAGTGTATACTTGGAAGAAAAAGGAGTGAGCCTCAGCTCACTCCTTTTATAATAAATCCGCTGCAAGTTGAGCTAAATTAGACCGCTCCCCTTTAACAAACTTTACATGACCACTAATACGTTGCTCTTTAAACTTCTCTACAACATATGTTAAACCATTATTATATTCATCCAAATACGGGTGATCAATTTGCTGAGGATCCCCCATTAATACAATTTTACTTTTTTCTCCTACCCTTGTTAATATCGTTTTCACTTCATGCTTCGTTAAATTTTGTGCTTCATCAATTATAATGAACTGATCTGGAATACTTCTCCCACGTATATAGGTAAGGGCCTCTACTTCAATCGAACCCATTCCAGCTAAAATAGCATCTAACTCTCCTGGCTTTTTCGTATTAAATAAGTACTCTAGATTATCAAAAATCGGTTGCATCCATGGTCTTAACTTTTCTTCTTTTTCTCCTGGTAAATAACCGATATCTTTTCCGACTGGAACAATTGGCCTTGCAACGAGTAGTTTTTTATATAGTCCTAAATCTTCCGTTTGCATGAGTCCTGAAGCCAACGCGAGTAATGTTTTTCCTGTACCAGCTTTCCCCGTTAACGTTACTAGCGGAATATCTTCACGAAGCAACAATTCTAACCCCATAATTTGCTGCACATTTCGTGGTCGTATCCCCCATACTTGTTCATTGTGAAAAATAAGTTTCTTTACCTTCTTACCTAAATGATCCACAATGCCAAGTGCTGAACTAGATCCCCCTAATGCATCTTTCATTACTACAAACTGATTTGGATAAAAAGGGTGATTTGCAATTTCGGATAAAGGCAATTCACCTTTTTCATAAAAATAATCTAATTGCTCTTTTGATATATACCCTTCTAAAAATCCTGAATATATATTATCTACTTCAATTACACGATCACTTAAATAATCTTCCGCCTTCAAACCAATTGCATCAGCTTTTACCCTTACGAGCACGTCTTTACTTACTAAAATAACAGACTTCCCGTCCTCTTTTTCTTGTTCTTCTAAAGATAGATTTTTTGCTACAGCTAAAATTCGATTATCATTTGTTTTTTCTACAAAAATATCTTGTAGTTGAACAAATGAACGATGATTTAATTCAATACGAAATGTACCGCCGTTTTCTAACGGAATACTTTCATGCAGCTTTCCTATTTCACGAAATTTGTCTATTAACTTAGATACATAACGAGCGTTTCGTCCTACTTCATCCATATAACGTTTTTTCGAATCAACCTCTTCTAATACAACTGCTGGAATCACTACTTCATTTGTTTCAAATGAAAAAATAGATAAAGGATCCTGCAAAAGTACATTCGTATCTAACACATAAATTTTATCCAACCTGTTACCCCCTGACTCCACTTTTAAATTTGTAGAACAAGGGTTTCATCCATAAAATATGGACGAACCATTGTTATAATTATATGTACCGTATAAACGAGGTAGAATCGAAATTCATAACCATGAAACCTTTTATTTATTTTTTATTCATTTCTATTCAATATATTACTTTTAATTATAATTATTAACATAAAATCACAATAACTGATTACAAAAGTTAATAACTTATTTTCTTATTTATCACATTTATAATTCTTTTATTCCTACTAACACTTGGTTATCCAGCTTTTTCGCTGCGCGAATATCATATGTTTTTTCATAGGTTGGCTCAGTTGCAAGCTTCGCTCCATAAAACATAACATCACGTACTTCTTGTACATTTACTTCTATTACAGTTAATTTTAGAGGAATGCCTTCCATTCTATCAGTCAAAATTTCACCTGCACCACTTATGGAAAATACGGATTCATTCGCCATTATAGTCAATACTAGCCCAGTACTATGCCGTATATTTTCCACAATACGTGAACGTTGATCTACTGCAAATCGAATACTAGTTTTACTCACTGCATACACCCAAGAAATAGCACTTACGTTAGGAACTTGTTTTTCGAAGTCTGTTGTTGCTACCATAACAATACATTCTTTACGTAACGTTTGTACTAAATCATCTGTTAATGTAGGATCTACTACATTCGCCATATTTCCACCTCCAAATATACTTACTATATCCTTATCATAACTTATTTTTTGAATTGCGAAAATATTATTTTTTCCCGCTATTATTCAAAAATATTACACTTCCATGATATACTTATACTGATAGAATTCGTATTGAGGTGACGAAATGAGAGTCAAGTGTATGATTTGTGATAAAAAAGATATGTTAGATGATGAAAATCCTATGGCAAAAAAACTACGTAACCGCCCTATTCATACATATATGTGCATGGAATGTTCGGAACGAATTGCAGAACGTACGATGGAACGTCATGCAAGTGGTAATTTCCGATTATACCGTGATAAAAAAGTCGAAGACGATTGGTAAAATGTAAATAAGTCCTTAATCATATAGATAAGGACTTATTTATATTTTTCAGGTTCACGATTCATTTGATCCAAAAAACAATCAATAGCTTCTAACGGAAACCTTGCAGATTTTCTTTCTCCATTCATTTCATATGTAATCAAATACATTTCTTCATTCTTTTTAACTTCCACATTCTTTAATTTATGTTCTTCATATATCATATTTTCAAATAACAAATACGTTTCTTGTGCAGCACGATCATCTGGACGTGCTTCGGCAACTGTTTTAATTGTTAACCAATTATATAACGCATCTTGTACTGAACGCATAAAAATTTGCCCCCTCACCCTGCTTTTTGTTGTCTCGCTTGACGTAAACGCAACCTATAAATCCCAAGTACAATTGCCGCTACAACAAGGCCCTCTCCAACAGGTAAAAAAACTGCAAAGAAAGTTAAAACTGTACATCCAATCGCTAACGATATATATATCACTATATTTTTTATTATTGATAGTTTTCTTGCAAAACCTAAATTATACACAAGTGCACTTAATATAATAATGATGCCATACAGCAACCACATCCCTAGTTCCGGATTTTCATCAACTTTACATAATTTCGCAAAAAACGACATTCTTTCTAACATCATTCATCCCCCTTTCTCACAAGAAACAAATTTTATTTATGTACTTAATACAAGAGTAACCCGCAAAAAAAATACTGTCCACAAAAAAGAGTAAATATTCCAAAAATAAATACAATAAAAAACAGCCACCCCTCAAAGGTAGCTGTTCTATTATTTTACGCTTCTACAGATTTCTTTTTCTTAGCAGCTCTTTCGCGCTCGCTCTTATCAAGAATCTTTTTACGTAGACGAATTGATTCTGGAGTTACTTCACAGAACTCGTCATCGTTTAAGTACTCTAATGACTCTTCTAAAGTCATTAAGCGTGGTTTTTTCATTGTTGAAGTTTGATCTTTCGTCGCAGAACGAATATTAGTTTGTTGTTTCATTTTTACAACGTTAACTGTTAAGTCATTCTCACGAGTATGTTCTCCAACAATCATACCAGCATATACTTCTGTACCTGGTTCAACGAAGATTACACCACGGTCTTCAACTTGCATAATACCGTATTGTGATGCTTTTCCTGTTTCAAGTGAAACTAGAACACCTTGGCGACGTCCACCAACTTGTCCAGCGTGTACTGGTTGGTAGCAATCGAATGTATGGTTTAAAATACCGTAACCACGAGTTAATGTTAAGAATTCTGTTGTGTAACCAATTAAACCACGTGCTGGAACCATGAAAGTAAGGCGAACTTGACCGTTTCCGTTATTCACCATATCTAACATTTCACCTTTACGTGCACCCATAGATTCCATAATAGAACCAGTGTATTCTTCAGGTACATCGATTTGCACGCGCTCTACAGGCTCACATCTTACGCCATCAACTTCTTTAATAATTACTTCAGGCTTAGATACTTGTAGTTCATAACCTTCACGACGCATGTTTTCAATTAGGATAGATAAATGTAATTCCCCGCGTCCAGATACGATCCACGCATCAGGAGAATCTGTATTATCTACACGTAAACTTACATCTGTTTCTAATTGTGAACGAAGACGCTCTTCAATTTTACGAGATGTAATGAATTTACCTTCACGACCTGCAAATGGGCTGTTATTTACAAGGAATGTCATTTGTAGTGTTGGCTCATCAATACGTAATAATGGTAAAGCCTCTTCATGCTCAACCGGACATACCGTTTCACCTACGTTAATGTCTTCCATACCCGAAACAGCTACTAAATCTCCAGCTTTTGCTTCTTCAATTTCTTGACGTTTTAATCCAATGTAACCAAATAATTTCGTTACACGGAATTGTTTTACAGTTCCATCAACTTTCATTAATGCAACTTGTTGTCCTACTTTCATTGTACCACGGAATACGCGTCCAACCCCGATACGACCAACATAGTCATTGTAATCAAGAAGTGCTACTTGGAATTGAAGTGGCTCTTCGCTGTTATCAACTGGTGCTGGAATATGTTCAATAATTGTGTCAAACAATGATTTCATATTCTCTTCTTGATTTGCTGGATTTGAATCTAAGCTTGCTGTTCCGTTCATTGCTGATGCAAATACAACTGGGAACTCTAATTGATCTTCGTTTGCACCAAGTTCGATGAATAAGTCAACTACTTCATCAACTACTTCATCAGGGCGAGCGAAGTCACGGTCAATTTTGTTTACAACAACGATTGGAGTTAAGTTTTGCTCAAGAGCTTTCTTTAAAACAAATCGTGTTTGTGGCATACAACCTTCATATGCATCAACAACAAGTAGAACACCATCAACCATTTTCATGATACGTTCTACTTCTCCACCGAAGTCAGCGTGACCAGGTGTATCTAAAATGTTAATTCTTTTATCTTCATAGTGAATCGCAGTATTCTTCGCTAAAATTGTAATACCACGTTCTCTTTCTAGATCGTTTGAGTCCATTGCGCGTTCTTCAATATGTTCATTCGCACGGAACGTCCCCGCTTGACGTAATAACTGGTCAACAAGTGTTGTTTTACCATGGTCAACGTGGGCAATAATTGCTATATTTCGTAAATCTTGTCGTTTTTTCAACATGTCCAACTCCTAATGTCTTTTTAATCCTTCTCTATTATAAGAGCGAAGGGGATACAATGGCAATCAAAATAAAATCAAGAATGAAAATATAGTTGTATTCTTACTTTTGTGAAAGTAAAATGAGATTGGAGGGTGAAGAAATGGAACACATTCAATATCGCTTTTTATTAACTGCAATTATCGGTGTTATTTTCTTAATCGGTATCGGCATTATGGTTGCTGAAAATAGTCCCATCGGTATTATTATTTGCATTATCGGCACATTTGTTACAGTTGGATACGGTTTTGTAACAAAAAGAAAAATGCGTAAATCGAAATAACGTCAAAAAGTAAGAAGCGCTTATACAGCCTCTTACTTTTTTTGTTACTCCGCTATAAATCGTAACAACTCTTCATACACTCCTGGTTTTGCAACTAATACGCTGCTCTTCTCTACGATAGAAAGCGGGGATCCAGAAAAAGTTGTCACCTTGCCTCCAACTTCCTCTACAATTATCTGTCCCCCACCAAAATCCCATGGTGATAATCTCGGCGTTACATATGCATCTATTCTTCCTGTTGCAACGTATACCATCTCTAACGCTGCACAGCCATATGATCTCGTGCCTCTTGCTTTCTTAACCAGCGCCATCATACTTTCCTTATTAAGCATTGGATTGTCGGTAAGCCATATCGCATTTAAAGCTACAATACCTTGCTCTACAGTTCCTTTTTCCAATAAAGGTATTGGTACTTCATTACAAAATGCTCCAGCTCCCTTTACCGAATGGTATAATTCATCATGAACTGGATCATAAATGAGTCCAACCTTTCCGATACCGTTCTCATAAATTCCAATTGAAATTGCGAAATTTCTTTTTTGATGAACAAAGTTCATCGTGCCATCAATTGGATCAATTAACCAAACAACCCCATCAGAAGAAGTTACCTCATCTCCATAACCTTCTTCTCCTAAAATATTATGGTTCGGGAATGTTTCTTTAATTTTCCCAATTAAAAACTGTTCTATTTCTCGGTCCATATTTGTTACTAAATCAGCTGCATTGGATTTCGTTTCTATAATAAGTGCTTTTTCCATTGATGCCTTTAAAAACTCTCCTGCATCTCGAATCCACTGTTTGGCGTGTGCATCGATGTCTTTCCATACTTCTTGCATGTTTAAACACTCCGATCTATACTGTTCACAGAAAAAACGAACCCTTTATAAGGTTCGCACCAACTAATTTTTTATACATATACTATTATTACGCTTCTAAACGAATCATTTCAAGTCTTAACACTTCTAACTTTTGTACACACTCTTCTTTTTTCAGTTTATCATTTTCCATCATCGCATCATATAAAGTTGCTAATTCATAATCTAGCTCCAAACGTAGCACCGGTATTCTCTTTTCAGCATCTGTTCTCTTTAACGCATTAATCACCTGTCTCATATTATTTGCCTCCTCCCAATATTCGTCTGCCCTCGGACTGTAATTGATTCAATTTTCTGATTTTTTGTTTTATACTATACTATGTTGGATAAATCATCTATGCAACAAAATTATATTTTTTTATTTAAATTTTTTTGTGCTGTTTTTTTTATGAATAGTACAAGCTATGCTAAAATAAAAGCAAAATAGGAGTTGGAGGAACAATCATGACACTACAAACATTCAAGTCAACTGATTTTGAGGTCTTTACAGTTGATGGTCTCGAAGAACGAATGAGTGCAATTAAAACGAACATTCATCCTAAGCTTGAAGCTTTAGGGGAACAGTTTGCAACGTATTTATCCAAACAAACTGATGAGAACTTTTTTTATCATGTAGCAAAACATGCACGCCGCAAAGTCAATCCACCAAACGATACTTGGGTTGCTTTTTCAACAAATAAACGCGGTTATAAAATGCTGCCACATTTCCAAATTGGATTATGGGGTACTCATGCCTTCATATACTTTGGTTTAATCTATGAGTGTCCACAAAAA
Source organism: Bacillus cereus group sp. N6 (assembly GCF_016483705.1). Lineage (NCBI taxonomy): Bacteria > Bacillati > Bacillota > Bacilli > Caryophanales > Bacillaceae > Bacillus > Bacillus cereus group sp. N6. The sequence goes on along the minus strand of NZ_JAEHBI010000003.1, from coordinate 214,359 downwards.
GTGGAGACGGCTCACGCCTTCTTAGAACATTTAAATGATTTAAAAACAAATATTCCAAATGACTTCGTTTGGTCCATTGACCATACTAAACCAAGTGTAAAATTACATAAAACACTTGAAACAGAAGACTTACAAAAGATGATTGAACGTCTAGCTACTGTGAAAAAAGCAGAATTATTAGTTGGTATTCATATATCACCAGAGGAGTTTTCAGCAATGACCAACGAACAATTCCTTGCTAAGATTGAATCTACGATGCAATCACTCCTTCCTTTATATGCACTTTGTAATCGATAGTAGAAAACGGACAATTTATATTGTCCGTTTTTAGTTGTTATCACATTATATCACTTCAGTTTTCATTTTTCAAAATTTTTTTACATTTTCACAAGCTTTTGTTCTTCAGTTTCTTTCGCCCTTTGAATCGCACGGTATATAGAATATCCACTTACTTCTTGAAACTCTTTATCAATTTTCTTCTCTTCTGCTTTAGATGGAACAATCTCTTTAAAACGACGATATAATCCCATTAATTCTTCTCTTATAATTCCTTTTTCATATGCTTTCTCAATTGCTTCATAAAACTTCACAATTACAACCATTTCCTCATTTGACCAATTATAATCTAACGGATATTGATATTCCATTTCGCACCTCATTTATCATTTCTTCTTATTTCAATATGCTATCTTAAAGGGATTTTTTTCTTCTTCACTATAGCCACTTTGCATTATACACTATTTATTCATTGTGATGGAATTGTCTTCCTCTATAAGTTAATTGGAAATAACTATTTAACATACTCACTGTAAAAATATTTTTTTCTATACATCTATAATTATTGGTGATATAATGCTTTTGTTTTATAGAAAATAAAGTGAACCTACCATCTCAAAAATGCTTTTGTGATTGGCAGAAAAACAAGTCTCATTCTAAAAAGCACTTAACTTTTTTAGAACAAGATTATATAAAACAAACTCTAATAAATATTATGAAAAAGAAGGGGTGTATAGATTGTCCCAATACGAAACACCATTGTTTACCGCTTTAGTTGAGCACAGTAAGCGAAATCCAATTCAATTCCATATTCCTGGTCACAAAAAAGGACAGGGCATGGATCCTACATTTCGCGAATTTATTGGGCATAATGCATTAGCAATTGATTTAATTAATATTGCGCCGCTCGATGATTTACATCATCCAAAAGGTATGATTAAAGAAGCACAAGATTTAGCAGCCGCTGCATTTGGTGCAGATCATACTTTCTTTTCTATTCAAGGTACAAGTGGTGCAATAATGACAATGGTGATGAGCGTGTGCGGTCCTGGTGACAAAATCCTAGTGCCACGAAACGTGCATAAATCAGTAATGTCAGCTATTATTTTCTCAGGTGCAAAACCGATTTTCATGCATCCTGAAATCGATCCAAAACTTGGTATTTCACACGGAATCACAATTCAATCTGTCAAAAAGGCACTTGAAGAGCATTCAGATGCGAAAGGCTTACTTGTTATTAATCCAACATACTTTGGCTTTGCTGCGGACTTAGAACAGATTGTCCAATTAGCCCATTCTTATGATATCCCTGTACTAGTTGATGAGGCTCATGGTGTTCATATTCATTTTCACGATGAATTGCCGATGTCAGCGATGCAAGCCGGTGCAGATATGGCAGCAACAAGTGTTCACAAATTAGGAGGATCTTTAACGCAAAGTTCTATTCTTAACGTGAAGGAAGGCCTTGTGAACGTTAAACATGTTCAATCTATTATTAGCATGCTTACGACTACATCAACTTCTTACATCTTGTTAGCATCCCTAGATGTTGCTAGAAAACGTCTTGCTACAGAAGGAACAGCACTCATAGAACAAACAATTCAATTAGCGGAACAAGTTCGTGATGCTATTAATGCTGTTGAGGATCTTTACTGTCCTGGGAAAGAAATGCTAGGTACAGATGCTACTTTTAACTACGATCCTACAAAGATAATTGTATCTGTAAAAGATTTAGGTATTACAGGCCATCAGGCTGAAGTATGGCTTAGAGAGCAATATAACATTGAAGTAGAACTCTCGGATTTATACAACATACTATGTCTTGTCACTTTTGGGGATACAGAAAGTGAGACAAATACACTTATTGCAGCATTACAAGATTTAGCAGCAACATTTAGAAATAAAGCCGATAAAGGTGTTCAAATACAAGTAGAAATTCCAGAAATACCAGTGCTAGCACTTTCTCCTCGAGATGCTTTTTATTCGGAAACAGAAGTCATTCCGTTTGAAAATGCAGCAGGTCGTATTATAGCTGATTTCGTTATGGTTTATCCGCCAGGGATTCCAATCTTTACTCCGGGGGAAATTATTACACAAGATAACTTAGAGTATATTCGTAAAAACTTAGAAGCGGGTTTACCTGTACAAGGTCCTGAAGATATGACATTACAAACATTACGTGTGATTAAAGAGTACAAGCCTATCAGTTGATAGGCTTTTCTTTCACCTTTTTTCTCTTTTCCCATACGATATTAAGTAATGTAACGTATAGGTGGGGATACTATTATGATTGTAATAGGCCGTTCTATTGTACATCCTTATATCACAAATGAATATGAGCCATTTGCAGCTGAGAAACAACAAATTTTATCGATAATGGCAGGAAATCAAGAAATTTATTCCTTCCGAACATCTGATGAACTCAGCTTTGATCTAAATTTGCGAGTGAATATTATTACTTCTGCATTAGAACTTTTTCAAAGTGGATTTCAGTTTCGCACATTTCAACAATCCTTTTGCAACCCCCAGTATTGGAAAAGAACACCACTTGGAGGATTCGAGCTACTACCAAACATACCCCCTTCCATTGCCATACAAGATATTTTCAAAAACGGAAAACTATATGGAACTGAATGCGCCACCGCTATGATCATTATTTTTTACAAAGCTTTACTATCATTATATGAGGAAGAAACTTTCAACCGTCTCTTTGCAAACCTTTTACTTTATACGTGGGACTACGATCAAGATTTAAAGCTCATAACAAAAACGGGTGGCGATCTTGTTCCAGGTGATCTCGTTTATTTTAAAAATCCACAAGTGAATCCAGCTACGATCGAGTGGCAAGGAGAAAATACAATCTATCTAGGAAATTTCTTTTTTTACGGACATGGCGTAGGTGTAAAAACAAAAGAGGAAATTATATACTCATTAAATGAACGACGAGTCCCTTACGCTTTTATTTCAGCTTTCTTGACCGATACTATTACCCGTATTGATAGCCGTCTCATGAGCCACTACGCCTCTCCTAGCACTCCACAGACATCGATAGGATTTATTCCGATTAGAGATGATGCAATCGTTGCAACAGTTGGCCATACAACTACAATTTATTAAAAAAAGCGCCTACATATGTAGGCGCTTCTTCTTATTTAAGCTTTTGTATGTTCTTTATGGTCACATTCGCAATGAGATCCACATTTTCCGTATAGTACTGTTGATTTTTCATCTTCAAAATGTCCGATTGTTCCTTCACATACTTGGCATACGATTGTTCCCACTTTTCATTTCCCCCTGAGTTTTAATAATAATCTACTTATTTATAATTAAGCTTTCGCCTTGTCTCTATTAGCACAGTCACAATTTGTACCACATTTTCCGTAAAGCACTGTCGTTTTTTCATCTTCAAAATGTCCGATTGTTCCTTCACATACTTGGCATACGATTGTTCCCATTTTTCATTTCCCCCTAAGTTTATGGTCCTAAAAACTTTTAGCTGTCCATTTCCTATCAATTATTGGGCTTTTGTATGCTCTGTGTGATCACATCCGCAAGATCCACATTTCCCGTAAAGTACCGTTACTTTCTCATCCTCGAAGTGTGCAATTGTACCTTCACAATCTTGACATACGATCGTTCCCATTTTTCATTTCCCCCTAAGTTTATAATCCCAAAAACTTTTGTAACCGCTTAACTTTCTGTCTTTATTTTAATATGTTATACTTTTTACGTCAATAGGTTTTTAGTATAACACATTAAATATTTTTAATTTAAATTAGTATGCGATATTCGAACAAAAAAACAGCCATATTTATACGTACGACTGTTTTACATTAATTATTCTTCATATTCCGCATGCAAAGAAGTAGATGGGACTAAAAATTTAAAAAACTGAGCTAACTCTGCTGCTTCCTCTTCTGACCCTAATTTAAAAACTTCCTGTATATGTTGCACATTCTCTACATCATCTCTTCCAAGTAAAGTAGACCTTCCTGTTTGCATACAAACAATGAGCAGCTTTCCAAAAAACATATTTGTATAAATAACACCAAAATCATAACGAGTATCATGTGTCATAAACCCCAAAAATCGTACCTTCACACTTTCATGCTCATCATACAATTTTTCAAACATCGGTTTCCACCTTTCTACATCACCTTTCATTAGTATATTAAACAAAAAAAGGAATACTCCTTTTAATTGTCAAAAAATTCAGTAGGATGTAGAATGATAGTATTCTACTAAGTTAGGAGGAACTTATATGCAACATGCCTTTATTACGCTTGTACCTAAATCCAATCAACAAACTGTTTCAACAGATGATATAAAACAACTTTTTCAGTACTATAAAACAGTTACTTCCAAAACTGGTGTTCAAATTAATTACGCTTATACAAATACCGCTTTTCCTTATGAAATTTTAGATACATCAGCAACAACATTAAAACTACAAGCTACTCACGATCGATATGACTCCATATATGTTGGTGTTGGTATAGAAAAGGAACAATCTTTTATTCAGATTTCTTTACCACCTAATGCAACATTCGGTGATAAAGGAAAAGCAAATGAATTTTGCCGTTTTCTAGCGAAGAAATTAGAAGGAGAATTACAATTATTTAATGGAAGAACAATGTATTTCTATAAGCGTTAATTTAAAAACAAAAATAAATGATTAGAAAGATCATACTATTTGTGCAAGTAAGAAGCATCGCTTTTCTCCTTGCACTTAGTATGACATACGCTATTACATACGCTAAGTACAAAAATATAAGAAAAAGAAAAATTTTATAATGAAGTTTATCACGACTTGACAATAATAACACTACTGAAAATCCACTCCATAAAACTAGATGAAAAAATGAAGCTAGTGTAATTTTCATAGCGTTACCTCCTTTTTCTTCCTATTATATGCTTCAGCTCTTCCCTCTTAACATTTTGAAGGTAGACTTTTCCAAATCCCACCTAATTCATCGTTGTATTTTTCTTTTTCAAATTCTCCAACTATTCTAATGCGAATATTCCTCGTTTTTAACAATACATTCTCTCATATCTCCTATAAGATAGATTATTCATTCATCGCATGGCATACTCCTTAAAGAGAAAAGATAGAAAGGATTTAATGATACATGGTATTTAGCAATTTGTTTTTCTTATGCTTTTTTTACCTGCAATTCTTTTCGTGTACTACTCAGTACGGAAAGAATTACAAAACATAGTTCTTCTATTATTTAGTTTATTATTTTATGCTTGGGGAGAACCAATATATGTCTTCCTAATGCTTTTTTCTATTTTCATCAACTATTGGTTCGAAATATGGCTTAATAAAGACCGACTGTCTAGTACAAATAGAAAAGTTATTCTGACTATAGCAATCGTTGTCAATACTGCTATACGCGGATATTTTAAATACGCTAATTTCTTAGTAAATAATATAAATGGCATTTTTCATACAAACATTGTACTAGAAAAAATCCCCTTACAATTGGGATTTCATTTTTCACTTTCCATGCAATGAGTTATATTATTGACATTTATAAGAAAAAAGTAGAAGCTCAGCGAAATCTATTTGACCTTGCACTATACTTTACTATTTTCCCACAATTAATAGCAGGACCCATTGTTCGATATAATACAATCGCTTTTCAATTACATGTTAGAACAGTTACTGCTGATAAGTTTTCAGAAGGAATTCGTCATTTTATCATTGGATTAGGAAAGAAGGTTTTAATTGCGAATCAATTAGGAGCTATTGCCGATGAAATATTTGCGATGGATCCAGCAACAATGAGCGTATCCACTTGGAAAATCTATCGTAATCTCTTCATTGTATGGGCGTTAACCGGATTTTGGCATGGAGCTAGTTGGACATTTATGATTTTGGGGTATTTATTACGGATGTTTAATCGCTTTAGAAAAGGCTGGTTTCGAAAAATTATTACAAAAATTATGTTGGCCGATTCAACACGTATACGTTATGTTTTTAGTGATTATTGGTTGGGTGTTCTTCCGCGCTGATAATTTTAGCTACTGTTCTAAATTTTCACAAGCAATGTTCGGATTAAATAGATCGTTGACTGACATTACGAGTTATTTCTATGTGATGAATTATTGGTTAATCTTTAATACTTGCTATTATTACATCCGCTCCATTTTTCTCTTGGATCAAGAATCAATTAGCAAATAAAAAGGTAGTCATTTTATCTCCACTTTATTACTTGAGTGTCTTAATCATAACTATGATGTATTTAACGAATGCAACTTACAATCCATTTATTTACTTCCGCTTCTAAAGGAGGGCTAACTATGAAAAATTTCACTAAAGGAATTTACTCATGAACAATTAGAAGATCTATACTTTAAGACCGATCATCATTGGAATATGAAAGGTGCATTTTATGCATACGAGCAAACAATGAAGCACATTGCTAATGAATCTAAAACATTTAAAGGTAATGCTGTTAATCGAGATGATTATAAAATAACTATAGAAAAACCGAATGGACACTTTATCGGTAGTTGGAATAAACAACTGTATAATTTAATAGAAACACCTGAAACAATCCCATATGTACAATTAAAGCAAAACCCAAATATGTGGGATAATTACACTGTATATCTCGGTCCAAAATCAGAAGAATCAATGAAAATGCCGATGAAGGAATTCTTTGCAGTGGACAAAAATAAGCTTTCACCAGACTATAGTTTCGTTTACAAAACAGACTATGCACAGATAAATATTTTAAATCCAGATGCAAAAACCAAACTACATGCTGTCATTATTAAAGATTCTTATGCAGATGCAACTTATCCTTTATTTGCACAAGAGTTTGAACAAACAACATTTATTGATCCACGATTTGCGGCAAGCAAAAATGTAAAACAAGAACTCGAAAAACTAAATGCTGATATCGTGTTATTCCTTTATAATGACACTAGTACAAATAAAAAATGTATCAATTTGAAAATAAAGAATAAAAAAAACGTCTTCTAAATTTAGAAGACGTTTTTTTATAATTATTTTACAATGTGAATTGGCATTCCAAGAGCAACTTCAGCTGCTTCCATTGTGATCTCACCTAATGTTGGGTGAGCGTGGATTGTTTGAGCGATATCTTCTGCTGTCATTCCAGCTTCGATAGCTAAACCAATCTCAGAGATAATATCAGAAGCGCCTGCACCTGCAACTTGAGCACCTACAAGAAGACCATCTTCTTTACGTGTTACAAGTTGTAGGAAACCGTCAGTGCTGTTTAATGATAATGCACGACCGTTAGCAGCGAATGGGAACTTAGATACAGCTACTGTCATTCCTGCTTCTTCAGCTTGTTTCTTAGTGTAACCAACAGATGCTAATTCAGGATCAGTGAAGCATACTGCAGGAATTCCGATATAATCGATTGCTGATGCATGGCCACTAATTGCTTCAACAGCTACTTTACCTTCGTAAGAAGCTTTGTGAGCTAATGGTGGTCCAGGAACGATATCACCGATTGCATAGATGTTTGATACGTTTGTACGACATTGCTCATCGATTTCGATGATGCCGCGGTCAGTCATTTTAACTCCAACTTGCTCAAGACCAATTTCTTGAGTGTTTGGACGACGACCTACAGTTACTAATACGTAATCTGCTTCTACAGTTTGGATTTCACCTTTAACTTCAAAGCTAACTTTTACGCCAGTTTCTGTTTCTTCAACGCCTTTAGCCATAGCTTTTGTATGGATATTTACGTTACCTTTCTTTTGAAGAGCACGTTTAACAACAGAGCTCATAGCTTTTTCGAAACCAGCTAAGATTTCGTCGCCAGCTTCTACTACAGTAACTTCTGTACCGAAGTTAGCATATGCAGTTCCTAATTCCATACCGATGTAACCGCCGCCGATTACAACAAGTTTTTTAGGAATTTCAGGTAAGCTTAAAGCACCTGTAGAGTTGATAACACGTTTAGAGTATTTGAATCCTGGAATTTCGATTGGTGTAGAACCAGTTGCAAGAACAGCATTTTTAAACGTATACGTTTGTGCTGCATCTTCAGTCATTACGCGTAATGTGTTAGCATCTACGAAGTAAGCTTCACCGCGAATGATTTCAACTTTGTTACCTTTAAGAAGGCCTTCAACACCGCCAGTTAATTTCTTAACTACGCCGTTTTTCCATTCTTGAACTTTTGTAAAGTCAACTTTTACGTTCTCTGCAGTGATACCCATGTCATCAGAATGCATTGCATTCTCATAACGATGACCTGCATTGATTAACGCTTTTGAAGGAATACATCCAACGTTTAAGCATACGCCACCAAGGTTAGCTTTTTCGATAATTGCTACCTTTTGACCTAATTGTGCTGCACGAATTGCCGCAACGTATCCACCAGGACCTGCACCAACAACGACTGTATCTAATTCAATTGGGAAATCTCCTACTACCATTGTTATTACGCCTCCATTACTAATAATTGTGGGTCATTCAATAGACGTTTAATTTGGTTTAATGCTTTTTGAGCAGTTGCGCCGTCAATTAAACGATGGTCAAAGCTTAGAGATAATGCTAATACTGGAGCTGCAACGATTTCACCGTTTTTCACAACTGGCTTCTCAGCGATACGGCCGATACCAAGGATTGCTACTTCTGGGTGATTGATAACTGGAGTGAACCATTGTCCACCTGCAGAACCAATGTTTGTGATTGTGCAAGAAGCACCTTTCATTTCAGCCGGAGCTAAACGACCATCACGTGCTTTACCAGCAAGATCATTGATCTCGTTAGAAATAGTGAAGATAGACTTGCGATCTGTATCTTTAACAACTGGTACTAATAGACCTTTGTCTGTATCAGCTGCGATACCGATGTTGAAGTAATGTTTATGAACTACTTCTTGAGAAGCATCATCTAAAGAAGTGTTTAACATTGGGTATTCACGTAATGCAGATGTTAAAGCTTTAACAACGTATGGAAGGTAAGTTAATTTAATACCTTTGTCAGCTGCAACAGCTTTGAACTTCTTACGGTGAGCAACAAGTTCTGTTACATCTACTTCATCCATTAATGTTACGTGAGGAGCTGTATGCTTAGAGTTAACCATTGCTTTAGCAATCGCTTTACGGATACCACTCATTTTCTCACGAGTTTCTGGATATTCACCAGCTGGGATTGGTTGTGCTTTTGGTGCTTCTTCTTTCGCTGCTGCTGGAGTAGCTTCTACTGCTGCTGGAGCCTCAGTTGCTGCTACTGCTTGTCCACCATTTGCAAATGCATCGATGTCAGCTTTTACGATACGGCCGTTCTTACCAGAACCAGCTACTTTATGAATGTCTACGCCGTTCTCACGAGCATATTTACGAACAGATGGCATAGCGATTACGCGCTCATTTACTACTTCTGCAGTTGCTGCTGGAGTAGCTTCCGCTGCTGGAGTAGCTTCTACTGCTGCTTCTTCAGCTTTTGGAGCTGCATCATGATCGTCACCTTTAAATTTAAGGTTTTCGTATCCAGGAGCATCAAATTTAATTAATGTATCTCCTACAATTGCAACTGTTCCTTCTTCTACAAGTACTTCAAGTACTTTACCTTTAACAGGAGAAGGGATTTCTACTACTGCTTTATCATTTTGTACTTCAAGAAGTACATCGTCTTCGTTTACTTCATCGCCTGGTTTAATAAACCATTTTACGATTTCACCTTCGTGGATACCTTCACCGATATCTGGTAGTTTAAATTCAAATGCCACGGAATTCAGCCCCCTGATTCATTTCATTATTATGGAATATGTACAAAAGAAACCAGCATGTGCTGATTTCTTTTGCACATGAAAAGCTAAAAATTAGAAGTTCATTACTTTGTTAACAGCTTCAACAATATCTTTATGGTTTGGTAACCATACGCTCTCAGCTTGAGAGAATGGGAATACTGTATCAGCAGCTGCAACACGTACAACTGGAGCTTCTAAGTTTAAGATTGCACGGTCGTTAATTTCCGCTACAACGTTAGCTGCAATACCAGCTTGTTTTTGTGCTTCTTGAACTACAACTACGCGGCCTGTTTTTTCAACAGAAGCGATGATTGTTTCGATATCTAATGGTTGAACTGTACGTAAGTCAACTACCTCTAAAGAGATACCTTCTTTTTCAAGTTCTTCAGCAGCTTTTAATGCAGCATGAACCATAGCACCGTAAGCGATAACAGATACATCTGTACCTTCACGTTTGATATCAGCTTTACCTAAATCAATTGTGTAATCGCCTTCTGGTACATCTTGACGGAATGAACGGTACAATTTCATATGCTCTAAGTAGATAACTGGATCGTTGTCACGAATCGCAGAGATTAAAAGACCTTTTGCATCGTATGGAGTAGATGGAATAACAACTTTTAGACCAGGTTGTTGAGCCACTAATCCTTCTAAGCTATCAGCATGTAGTTCAGGAGTATGAACACCGCCACCGAATGGAGAACGAATTGTTACTGGAGCAGTCCAACGTCCACCAGAACGGTAACGCATACGAGCTAATTGACCAGAAACTGAATCCATTACTTCATAAATGAAACCGAAGAATTGGATTTCTGGAACTGGACGGAAGCCTTCTAATGCAAGTCCAACTGCAAGTCCACCAATACCAGACTCTGCAAGTGGAGTATCCATTACACGATCTTCACCGAATTCAGCTTGTAAACCTTCAGTAGCACGGAATACACCGCCGTTTACACCAACGTCTTCACCAAACACAAGTACGTTAGGGTCATTTTTCATTTCAACGCGTAAAGCATCAGTGATTGCTTGAATCATTGTCATTTGAGCCATGGCTTACTTCGACTCCTTTTCTTTGTAAATTTCATATTGTTCAGCTAAGTTGTAAGGCATTTTTTCGTACATGATTTCCATTAAATCAGTAACTTTTTGTTTTGGAGCTTGGTCAGCCTTAGCAATTGCTTGTTTGATATCTTCTTTTGCTTCTTCGATTACTTTCTCTTCAACTTCTTGAGACCATAGGCCTTTGTTTTCTAAGAATGCACGGAAGCGTACGATTGGATCTTTTTGTTCCCATTCGTTCTCGATATCTTTTGTACGGTAACGAGTTGGGTCATCACCAGCCATTGTATGTGGACCGTAACGGAATGTTAAAGTCTCGATTAAAGTAGGGCCTTCTCCGTTTACTGCACGCTCACGAGCGAAAGCAGTTGCTGCGTATACAGCTAATGGATCCATACCGTCTACTTGAATTCCGTAAATACCTGCTGCTACTGCTTTTTGTGCTACAGTTTTAGCTGCAGATTGCTTTTCTACTGGAGTAGAGATTGCATAACGGTTGTTTTGTACAACGAAGATTGCTGGAGCTTTGAATGCACCCGCAAAGTTCATACCTTCGTAGAAGTCACCTTGTGAAGCACCACCGTCACCAGTGTAAGTAATTGCAACAGATTTTTTCCCACGTAGTTTCATACCTAACGCAACACCAGCAGTTTGGATGATTTGCGCACCGATAATGATTTGTGGAGCAAGTGCATTTACATTCTCAGGCATTTGGTTACCCATGAAATGTCCACGAGAGAATAAGAATGCTTGGTATAATGGTAAACCGTGCCATACTAATTGTGGCACATCACGATATCCTGGTAAGATGAAATCTTCTGCTTCAAGTGCGAAATGACTTGCTAATTGAGAAGCCTCTTGTCCAGCTGTTGGTGCGTAGAAACCTAAACGTCCTTGACGGTTTAAAGAAATAGAACGTTGATCTAGTACGCGAGTATACACCATACGGCGCATTAATTCTTTTAATTGATCATCAGATAATTCAGGCATAGCCGCTTCATTCACAACTTCGCCTTTTTCATTTAAAATTTGTAATGTCTCAAATTGAGCTGCGATAGCTTTCATTTGCTCATCAACATTAAATAGGGTCTTTTTTGTTTTAGTACCCATTCCGTTCACCTCTTCCTCTCTTGAACCATATTCTGAAACGCTTTCACTATCTATTAGCTAGACTGAAAACGCAACAATGTAAACCAACAAATTTATCTGTCGGTTGAGAATAATTTTGTGTACCTAACAATCTGTACTAATGTTTTTTCAGAAACATATTAATACAATCTTGATCACGTTTTTTAGTTTACAACTATTCTAATTACGATGTCAATTACTTTGGATACGTTTTTTTATAAATAATCTGCAGGTTTCTTCTACACAAACGTGTTTTTATTTTTCACATCTGTATTAGTAAGCATTAACCTACTGTTATATTATTCCCTTTTCAACTTATTTTTTCTCTTAGAATAATATGTAAACGATTTAATTCTCTTTAGTTTTTCTCTCTTCTTAGCAAAAATATACAAACTCTTCTTCCTTTTATAGGTAATTACCCATACATTTCTATCCTTCCCTCCATACATTATAGTAACCGCAGTGTTAGCGGGAAATGATAAAGGAGGTCATCTCATGTACGGATACTCATATTGCTATCCAACTTGTTCAAATCCATCCTACGGTTATGGCGGTTCTTGTGGCGGGTCTGGACGCGGCTTCGCCTTAATCGTTGTGTTGTTTATTCTTTTAATTATCGTTGGTGCTGCTTGCATTCGCTAATGTAAAATGAAACAACTATGGAAAGAAACAGACGGCTTTGCCGTCTTTTCTTTTTATTACATACATAAATATTCTATAGTAAAACACTTTCCAAAGTGCTTCCCTACTTGTCGATGACTTTTTCCACCTCCTTTGGTAGACTAAAGAAGAAAGGAGAGATTACATATGCTTACAATGAAAGATGTAATTCGCGAAGGAGATTCTATTTTGCGAAACGTTGCAGAAGAGGTATCAATGCCGGCGAGCGAAGAAGATACAACTACCCTTAAAGAAATGATTGAATTTGTAATAAATAGCCAAGATCCTGAAATGGCTGAAAAATATAGTTTGCGCCCTGGAATCGGATTAGCGGCTCCACAAATCGGTATTTCGAAGAAAATGATTGCGGTTCATGTAACTGATACGGACGGTACGTTATATAGTCATGCATTATTCAACCCAAAAATCATTAGTCATTCTGTTGAACGTACATATTTACAAAGTGGAGAAGGCTGTCTATCAGTAGACCGCGAAGTACCTGGTTATGTCCCTCGTTACACAAGAATTACAGTGAAAGCAACATCTATCAACGGCGAAGAAGTAAAATTACGTTTAAAAGGTTTACCAGCAATCGTATTTCAGCATGAGATTGACCATTTAAATGGTGTTATGTTCTATGATCACATTAATAAAGAAAATCCATTTGCTGCTCCTGACGATTCAAAACCTTTAGAGCGATAATAAAAAAAGGCGGAAGTTAATCTTCCGCCTTTTTTTATATGAAATGGGTTCCATATTCACTTATAGCAATCCAGCCCATTTTAATCCATGATATATGCCGTCTTCACTAACATCCTTTGTCACGTGATTTGCAAGTTTTTTCAAGTCTTCATGACCATTACCCATCACAATACCTGTCCCAACTGCTTCGATCATTTCTAAATCATTTAAACCATCTCCAAATGCATACACTTGTTCACGGTTAAATCCTAATTTTTCAATGAATTTCTCAATTCCTTTTGCCTTCGAACCACCATTCGGAATAATATCCATTGAATATGCATGCCAGCGAATAAAATGAAAGTCTGGATAATGATTAATAAACTTTTCTTCTTCATTCACTTCACAGAAAAGAAGTGTTTGATAAATATTACGTTTCTCATAGAAATCAGGTTCATATGCCGGATGCTCAAAATTTAAGCTTCCAAAACCTTCCTTCACATAATCATGATATTCCACCGATGCTCTCATTTCTTGATGATCAAGATATACAAGTGGATATCCTTCTTGTTTTGCAAACTGAGTAAACTTATGTAAGGCAGCTGGATGTAACGGGTTATTAAATATTACCTCATCTTCAAATACAACGTACTGTCCATTAAAGCTAACATAATTATGTATATTGAGTTCCTCACGAATATCTTCAAACATAAATGGCGCACGTCCTGTCGCAATTGCTACATGCACACCTTTCTCTTGTAAATGTCTTACTGCATCTCGTGTAGATTGCGGAATCTTCTTATCATGATCTAATAATGTTCCATCAATATCAAAAAAGACAATTTTATCATTCATTTGTCAAAATCCTTTCTGTTACTCTATATTCCTATTTTGATTATCGCTTTTCAAATTCTAAAAAAAAGTATAACATATTAAACATCTGTGAAGAAAGCGTTCACTTTCTGACCTTATTTATGAAACCTGCATATATATATTAGTAAAAAATGTGGATACTTGTTCGTATGAATTTTCTTTTCTATTCTTTCTCATACTATACCTATAACTAACGGCTACTAATCGTTACTATAGAATAACTTTCCCTGTATGAGAAAGGACAAGATTCAACATTCACTTTTGTCTTCTTTCTTATATCAGATATCAGAGACGGAGTTTTCACTAGTAATATGCATGTTTTAAATAAGGAAAGGAAGGAGTAATCATGCTGAAGAAGCTGAAGAAAAAGCTCAAGCGTTATTTAAAAGATCTAGTCCGTAAAAAGACAATCGCTTAAATTGTGCCCATTTCGGGCTTTTTCTTCATTCTCATTCGAAAAAACATGAAAATCGTGACTGTTTGCTTTATAATAAGTAACAGATAATGCAAAACATAGACAAGGAGAGGTTTTCCAAATGATTTTTAAAGTATTTTATCAAGTAAAATTGACTGAGGTTCCAGTACGTGAAAATACAAAAGTTTTATATTTAGAGGCTACGTCTGAAAAGGATGTTCGTAAGAAATTAAATAAGTTCGCATATAATATCGAGTTCGTTCAGTCTGTTACTGGTGCTCATCTTGAATATGAAAAAGAAAACGCTGATTTAATATTAGCGGAAATCGTATAGTCATATGAAATTTCTAAAGAATGATCAAGCTGCCGTTTTTGCTTTAGGTGGACTTGGTGAAATCGGTAAAAATACATATGCTGTTCAATTTCAAGATGAAATTATTATTATTGATGCTGGAATTAAATTTCCAGAAGACGAACTCCTCGGAATCGATTATGTAATACCAGATTACACTTATTTTGTGCGAAACGAAGATAAAATTAAAGGATTATTCATTACACATGGTCACGAAGATCATATCGGTGGAATTCCTTACTTATTACGTCAAGTAAACATCCCGATTTATGGCGGAAAATTAGCAATTGCACTAATCAAAAACAAATTAGAAGAGCACGGATTACTTCGTAAAGCAAAACTTTATGAAATTCAAGAAGATGATGTTATTAAATTTAAAAAGACATCTGTTTCCTTCTTCCGTACAACTCACAGTATCCCAGATTCATACGGAGTTGTTGTGAAAACACCTCAAGGACAAGTTGTTCATACTGGCGATTTCAAATTTGATTTCACACCAGTCGGTGAACCAGCGGACTTAACAAAAATGGCTGAAATCGGAAAAGACGGCGTACTTTGTCTCTTATCTGACAGTACAAACAGTGAAGTTCCAAACTTTACAATGTCTGAGCGCCGTGTTGGTGATAGTATTCAAGATATTTTCCGCAAAGTAGAAGGTCGTATTATCTTTGCAACCTTTGCATCAAATATCCATCGTCTACAACAAGTTGTTGAAGCGGCTGTTGAAAACAATCGTAAAGTGGCTGTGTTCGGTCGCAGTATGGAAGCGGCGATTGAAATCGGACAAAACCTTGGTTATATTCGCTGTCCGAAGGATACATTCATAGATACAGCTCAACTAAACCGCCTACCGGCTAATAAAGTTGTTATTTTATGTACAGGTAGTCAAGGTGAGCCAATGGCAGCACTTTCACGTATTGCTAATGGTACTCATCGTCAAATTCAAATCATTCCTGGCGACACAGTTGTTTTCTCTTCTTCACCAATCCCTGGTAATACAATTAGTGTAAGCCGTACAATTAACATGTTGTATCGTGCTGGTGCTGATGTAATCCACGGAAAACTGTCAAACATTCATACGAGTGGACACGGTGGACAAGAAGAACAAAAACTAATGCTTCGTCTAATTAAACCGAAGTATTTCATGCCAATTCATGGTGAATACCGCATGCAACGTATGCATATGAAGTTAGCAAACGATTGTGGTATTCCAGAAGAAAACTGTTTCATCATGGATAATGGAGATGTTCTTGCTCTTCGTTCTGATGAAGCAAGCGTAGCTGGTAAAATACCATCTGGATCTGTCTATATTGACGGAAATGGTATTGGAGATATCGGTAATATCGTGTTACGCGATCGTCGTATTCTTTCTGAAGAAGGACTTGTTATTGTAGTTGTAAGCATTGATATGAAAGAGTTTAAAGTTGCAGCAGGACCTGATATTATCTCACGTGGTTTTGTGTATATGCGCGAAAGTAGTGATTTAATTAATGATGCTCAAACATTAATTACAACTCATTTAGAAAAAGTAATGGAGCGTAAAACAACACAATGGTCTGAAATTAAAAATGAAATTACAGATACATTAGCACCATTCCTATATGAGAAAACGAAACGTCGCCCAATGATTTTACCAATCATTATGGAAATATAAGAAAAAGGACAATACCTTCATGGTATTGTCCTTTTCTCTTATCTTAAAAAGTGTTTAAAACGATCTACTTCATCGTCATGACCAATTACAATTAATATATCTCCCGCTTGAATATTTTCCGTAGCTCGAGGAGATACAATAACTTCTTTACCACGTTTAATCGCTACAATATTCAATCCAAACTTCGCACGAATATCTAATTCGATTAAAGAATGACCATCAATTTTTTTATTTGCAATAATCTCTACAATACTATGCTCATCTGAAAGCTCAAGATAGTCTAATACATTACTTGATGCAATATTATTAGCAATCCTTTTTCCCATATCACGCTCGGGGTGCACAATGTGATCTGCCCCTATTTTACTTAACACTTTTTCATGGTAATCATTTTGAGCTTTTACAGTAATATTTTTTACACCTAACTCTTTTAAAATTAATGTTGTTAAAATACTTGAATTTAAATTGTCTCCAATAGCAACGACTACATGATCAAAATTACGAATACCAAGACTTTTTAATACCATCTCATCTGTTGAATCTGCAATTACAGCATGTGAAGCTATATTTGCAAACTCATTAATTTTATCTTCATCTGAATCAATTGCCATTACTTCCATACCTAATTGAGCGAGTTCTCGGCAAATGCTTCCACCAAAACGTCCAAGGCCAATGACAGCAAATTCTTTCTCTTTTTCACCCACAGGAATTCCTCCAATAACATCGAATACTATGTATTTTTATTGTAACATACTTTAGATTTGCTACAAAAACCTGTATATCATTCTTATTTTTGTTTTTGCATATAAAAATACTGTTGTAAATAAAATGCGATACTGAAAATTAACATACCAAATACAAATATATTTCCAAATGAACTAAATGTTTCAAAAACGAATAATAACGTTTCTTGTCCGAAGAAAGCAAATAATAGTTGTGTAAATGCGAATAGCAATGCCAATATATAATGATGTTGATGGAATAAATAATGTGTTGCACCTAAAAAAGCGATAAACGAAATAATGAAAATCCACCAATTTTCTAAAAACAGTTGCCAATTAGTAAATTGATATCCATTTACTAATATCGCAATAATTCCTATAACAGCCATCGTTGGCACACTCCAAAATAATGCTCGCCCTCTAAAGAAGCGTGTTCCTTTAACATCACCTTTTTCATGTGCAATGTATGTGAGTACTACCGTACTTATGTACAAAACTGAAAGAATTGTTAAAACGATAATAAGCCAAAAATGTAATTGATAATACTCATGCTCTATGTTTGTCACGATAGCCGCTAACATACACGGGATTAACATTCCAGTCCAACCATCTACTTTTCTTTCATTCCAAAACACTGTGTTACCAATCCGTATCCCTAACAACATAAAAATAATGATACCTAGTACAAATAATGTCGTTTTATTCCCTACTAAACTCGTCGAGAAAGCAATTAATCCAATAAATAAAAAGAGCACAAACCCATTCATAATTTCTAATACAGGTGATAAATATCTTTTCACCCATTTATATGTTTCGTCATATTCGTGATTATCTACTAAACGGTAGGCATAAAAACTTATCCCAAAATACACCGCCGCAATAATAACATACGCATATAAGACGAAACACAACATTGCACTGCTAATTTGCACGTAATTCCCCACCCTTTTTTCTATGTTTCACCTTGATTTTACACACTTTCTACACGAAATGTAAACATATATAAGCTAGTTAACTAATCATCTTCTCAATAAGCGATAATGAATAATGAGCAGCGGCTCAAAACCGCTGCTCATTACTTTATCCATTTGTATGCCCATGTGTATCCAAAACAAATATGAAAGATGTTTTCGTCTTGGAACTAACAAGTACCCACTGTAAGTTTTTTCAAAGTTGGCGAGCGAGTTTACTTTCTAGTTCCTTTCCACTTTACATATTGATCTAAAAATGCGATAGCTTTCTCAATAACCTCTTCATCTGGTTTTAATTTTGCATGATGTAAACCATATTCTGAATTTACCCCAAGCCAAAACATAAATCCAGGAATCTCTTGAAGCATATAACCAAAATCTTCCCCTGTCATTGCCTCAGTACATGTAATTACATTCATATCAGTTTGTTCACTTACAAACTGCATAAACTCTCTCGTTAATACTTCATGGTTATATACTTGATGATACATCGCTCCATAGTCAATAACAGCTTCACATTGGAAGGAAGCTTCTATACCTGCAACAATTGCCTCAATCCTACTTTTAACACGCCTCATTGATTCCACTGATAAAGTTCGAATCGTTCCTTCTAACCGAGACTTTTCTGCTATGATATTTTGAACTGTACCACCTGTTATTTTTCCGATTGTAATCACTGCACTATCAAGAGGATTCACATTACGACTAATAACGGATTGAAGTTGTGTAACAAGGTGACTTGCCGCTACAATCATATCATTTGCAGTATGCGGGTAGGCTGCATGTCCACCTTTCCCTTTCAAATCAACATATAACTCTGATGTATTTGCAAATAATAGCCCCTCTTTTGTGGCAATTGTTCCTACAGCGTATTCAGGTGCAATATGAAGACCAAGAATTATATTCGGCTTCCATTCTTTTAACTCTTCACTCTCTAACATAGGAAGAGCCCCTCCTGGCCCTTCTTCAGCTGGTTGGAATAGAAACACAAGGTCATCATCTATTCTTTCTGTTACAGCTGCTGTTAGAAGGCCTAAACCGATTGTTGTATGCAAATCGTGTCCACATGCATGCATCATTCCTTCATGAATAGAAGCAAACTCATATCCAGTTTCTTCGGTAATTGATAAACCGTCTATATCTGCGCGATAACCGATAATTTTTTCTGGATTTTTTCCATTTACTTTAACAATGACACCCGTTTTCCATACTTTCACTTCCACATATTCATTCGAAAGCGTTCCTATGTAATCTAAAATATACTGTTGTGTTTTCCACTCTTTAAATCCAATTTCCGGTATTTTGTGTAAGTCTCTACGAATTTGAACGAATTTGCTTACTGCCATTTTTGCACCTCTATCTATAAAAAGCGCAAGAGCCTGTTATGCTCTTACGCTTTTTTTGTGTTTATTTCTCTGGGTTTAATTGACGAAGCTCTTGTTTAATTTCAGTTTTTGCTTTTGTCTTCTCATCAATCTCTTTAATTACACGTGCTGGAGTACCGGCAACAACTGTATATGGAGGTACATCTTCTGTTACAACAGCTCCTGCTGCTACAACTGCACCCTTACCTACTGTAACTCCCTCTAACACAACTACGTTTGCACCAATTACAACATCATCTTCAACGATAACTGGTTTTGCTGAAGGCGGCTCAATAACACCTGCAAGTACTGCACCTGCACCTACGTGACAGTTCTTACCAACAGTTGCACGTCCACCAAGTACCGCGTTCATGTCAATCATAGTACCTTCACCAATTACAGCACCGATATTAATTGTTGCATTCATCATAATAACAGCGTTGTCGCCGATTTCAACGTGATCACGAATAATCGCGCCTGGCTCAATACGAGCTTTAATACCTTTTAAATCAAGCATTGGAATTGCAGAATTACGACGGTCATTTTCAACAACGTAATCAACGATGTGCTTGCTATTTTCATCAAGAATTGTCTTAATTTCAGACCATTCTCCAAATAATACACCAGACTTTTTATTTACAAATGCTTGTACCGTTTCAGGGAATGTTACTTCTTTTAAATCCCCTTTTATGTATACCTTTACAGGAGTTTTCTTTTCACTTTTTTGAATAAACGAAATAATTTCGTTAGCGTCCATCATTTTCATTCTTGTTGCCTCCTAAATCCATTTATAATGTTACTCTACCAAACGATAGAGCGAGTAGCAAGATAATAATCCTATTTTTCCATTTGAATTTCTTCTATAATTTCTAAAAATGCCCTTACTTGCTTCAATTGTCTGGCCGATTCACTCGTCAATAACCATGTTTCTCTCGTTAATTGAACAGGTGTTTTATACATATTTTCCTGTACTTCTTTTAAAACAGTAGAAGGTAAAAGAGCATAACCTATACCATTTAAAACGAGTTGCTTGCAAGTCTCAATTTGATCAACCACAATTGTTCTCTTAGGTGGATTAGAAAATAAACCATACCACCAATTTTGTATTTGTCCATAATAAGTCGAATCACTTTTAAATTGAATAAATGGTCTATTTGTTTCTTTTAACATCGTAATATCTTTTATTTCTTTATCCACTAAATAAAGTTCATCTTCAAATAATTGTTGCTTCTGACCTTTATATTCTTGTGTTCCTCTCAATATAGCAACATGAACGTCCCCTTCATAAAATTGCTTTTGTACTTCACTACTCCAGCCAGTAAACAGCGATATTTTCACAGAAGGGTATTTATGTACAAACTTCTTCAAAACAGGAGGAAGCCAATATTGACCAATAACTGATGCAACAGCTATTTTTAACGTTCCGTGAGTTTCTGTTCTAAAAACAGCTAGCTCACTTTTAATATCCTCTTCCTTTTGCAGCATTTCTTTTGCATAATTTGCGACTTTTTCCCCTTCAGGTGTAATTGTCAATCCTTTTTGTGAGCGAATAAAAAACTTCATTCCCCATTGTTTCTCCATAGATTGTAATCGTTGACTAAGCGCAGGTTGTGAAACAAATAAACGTTCCGCCGCTTTTCTCATATTTGATTCCTGAGCTAACACAACCATCATTTGAAAATCATCAATTTGCAACTTTCTCCCTCTTTCCTTAGCTTCCATACACCTTATCTCAATAAGCTTTTCATCCTTAATTTAACTATATACTCTTATATTTTTTATCTTTTTAAATATAATACATACACAACTGATATGCACGAAAAAAAAGTGACTTCTCCGCTTCTATGAAGTCACTTTTCTCACATTATCGATTATGTTGCCTTACTTTTTTATTCAACAATTTTAAAATAGCCCGACGTGTTAAAATCCCCTCAAAATACCCATCTTCATTGACAGCGCAAATAAAAGGATGATCAATTGTCATTTCTAAAGCTTTTGCAAACGAATCTTCTAACTTAAGAACCGGAATGTCTTCCTTCATCACCTGTTCTACTTTCATTTCGTCAAGTCTTTCAAACTCAATACGTTCTAACCCTAACATACCATCTAAAATCATAGCAGTACTAATTAACCCATGCAATTTATACATCGGGTCCAAAACAGGTATCGCCGAATATCCAGATTTCACAAGAACGAGTAAAGCATGCTCTAAACCATTCCCCATTTGGACATGTGCTACTTTTTCTGATGAAATCATTAAATCTTTCACAAAAATTTGTTGAAACTCGTCTTTCGGAATACTAATCATATTACATCCCCCATTTTCCTACTTTTAATCACCGAATCTATTCATATTTTATGACAGCGTTTTCATATTATTATTTTGTCCTTACTTTATTTCAATAAAAACAAAATTACACAGCTATTTTAGCATACAACACAAAAAAAAGACTACCATCCCGGTAGCGCTTAATACCCCTTATTTTTTAATCTGTAAAATAACCTTGTGATTTTTTTATATTGTGTCACATCTGTCTGTTTTAAACCATTCTCAATATCTGTAATTTCCACAGCTAAAATTTCACTCGCATAATTTTGCTGAAATAGAATATCTAGTAACAAACTCTCTTCTTCTTCTGTTAAAACAAATTCCCTTTTCATATACCCCTCTCCTTATACTCGCATCGTTACTCTTATTATATATAATTTCCAACCTATTTAATAGATGTAATATTCAGTTTTTAGCAAAGGATATATAAAAATTGTTTTTTATTTCGTATATCGATTTGCATAACTAAACGCCGCATAAGCATCTGGCTTAATTTTTGCAGTTAATCCCATCGCTTGAATTTTCGCTGTCATATCTAGAATAAATTCTTTTGTTAAACCATCATTTCCGATATCCAAGTGAATTTCCATTATAAATCCAGCTCCCTCTTGAGCATATGGATGCAATAAATCCCATATTGTTTGTATATGATTTGGAGTAAATAGGCATGCGATCTCTTGGCTAAACTGCGTTTCTAAATATATTTTCTCACGTAAATTTGCTGGCTTATCTTTCACTGATTTATGGTGTAAACACCCCCAGGCACCTTTTCCAACGCGATGAATATGAATTGCCGTAATAAACCTCGTATCCTTTTGATGTGCTTGTGAGTCTGTCCCAATGGATAAGCGATATAAATTTCGTGGATCCTTTTCAATGAAACTACAAATACGGCTAAAGACCATATCAAAATTTAAATGTCTCTCTGAAACATTATAAAATGTATGTTCACCGGCCACATAGTCACGTCCTTTCAATTAGACAGACTTTTCGTATTCTCATTGTATGGGACAAAAATAAAAATTATAACTTCCTATCCTTTATTCGTTTCAATATTTCGAATTACATAATGGCAAACTTGGCACGTATAAATTACATTTTGATTCGATTGAGCTGTTAATACATGAATAATCTCAGCAGAATTGTGACATTTAGGACAAAGCACAACTGGTAAACGTTCCATACAACACACCTCCTCGTTATTTTTATCTCGCTTTTGCTATCTGTAAACAACCAATTGGTGATGACTAATATTCAGTATAGGACGAAGAAGCCCCACTGATTACAATTTCACTTTATTACCATTGTAGGAAAAATGAAAACTCCCTATACATATATGCTAAAAAGTAATAGAACTAAAAAAGGTGTTGCCATATGGCAACACCTTTTTTATATGTATCAAGAAATGATATCGTAAATCTCAATTGCAACCATATCGATATTATCGAATTGATACACTTGAGGTTTTTCACCTTGTTGATACACTTCTAACTCATACATTTCACTTTTATCGAAAAATTTCACGCTACATTTGCGCTCACCGTTCACTTCAAAATAGCGTTGTGCTACTTCACCGCTTTCAGCTTGTTCTTGTAGACTAACAAGTCGAGTTAAAATTCCTTGGAGTAGAGACATGAAATCTCTCCTTTCTCTGATCTTCCTACCAATAGGTTTTACAGCTATACTCATTCTATCCGTCATAACAGAAAAAATGTTCCACAGTCTAGGATAAAGGTTATTGGCCAGAAACTCAACTAAAAATTTGTCGAAATGCGAAGGAAAAAACAGAAAGAACATCTTTTCCCTTCTTTATTGCGATTTTTATACTGGAAGAATATAATAAAAAACAGAAAAAAGGAGGAATTACAATGAGAAAAATTGAGGTTTACACACAACCTGATTGTCCGCCATGTGTCATTGTGAAAGAATTTTTAAAGCATAATAACGTTGTATATGAAGAATTTGACGTAAAAAAAGACGCTGCTGCACGCAATCGTCTTTTATACGACTATGATTCGTATTCAACTCCAACAGTTGTAATTGATGGAGAAGTTGTTGCTGGTTTTCAAATTGAAAAATTACAACAGCTACTCAATATTGAATAAGAATAGGTAAAGACCTATTCTTATCTTTATCCCACTATTTGTGGGCAGTAATAGCCCGATTGGTGCGAGCTATTAATCAGTGAGAGATAAACATCCCCCACCAATTACAGTTTCACTTTATAATTGTTGTAATCGTTTTATTTCAGTTAAAAGTTCTTGGCTTTCATGATATCCGGCCAATTTCCATTTCCCTTGATCTCTTTGCAATGTTACAATTTGATATTGTCCACTTTTCGCCCGCTCATATACATATAAAATTTTATGCTCTTCATCATATGACATTTTCGTTTCTGAATGAAAAGAAAACGGCGCTTCTTTTGCTGGAAGTAAATATTCACCACTTTGTTTATCACTTCTACTATTTTCATCTGTAAATACTTGAAGGAAATTCTCTGTAAAATATGGTGATAACGTTTCTATCATCTTATTCATCGGCAAATGCTTCCCACGAATTGAAAATTGGGTTTCATAGCCCTTTTGTATCGTTGTAAACACTTCTTCCCGATCGACTTTCACTTCCTCTTTTCCTAAAACAGTTGTGACACTATAACCAACTAGAAAGGCAACGCATACAAATAGAACTAACCATATTCCATATTTCCTCATTTTTTCACCTTCCTTTTAAGAAAACTTGTCTTTGTAGTATTCATTGTAACAATGATTATGCAAAGACAGGGGTGGTTTCGTTCGTAAAATCTTTACAACGATAGACAGCATTTTCATCACCATTTTCACTATTACCAATTTATGATAAAAACAAACAAAAAATGCACGAATCTCTTCGTGCATTAAAATAAAACATCTTCTTCATATAAATATTCATACGATAAATCTATAAATAAAAAGTTTTCATCATCAATTGGGAAGGAAAATGTTCGTACCATCTCACCGGTTTCAATATCAGCATATAAATCTGAAAGTCTTGCCTTATTCTCAAAACGCATTTTCATAATATTTTCTAGAAAATACGGACGCCAACTCCAGTTCTTCATATAATACTCAGGCATCACAATCCATTCCCCATCTTTTTTTATAACGTTTCCTGATTGTTGGAAACCATCTTCGTTACAAATAAATATGCGGAAACTACACTGTGATACACTTTGGCTAAATTGTAATAACCAATCATTTATATCTTCATTCTTTTTCTGTTTGGCTAGAACATCACCAATTCGATCACGTAACATTTCTGTTAAATTATAAATTTTTTGTAATTTCTTCTTCTCATGTTGAATAAATTGATGACACTCATTACCAAGTCGTTCTTTCAAAACATTCGTTTCAATAAAATCAGGTAAGCACTCTTTCAAATAATTCCCTTGATAATATCTACCACCGTTTTTCCAAGCATATTGTAGTTGATAAAAAGCATCTATTTCTTCATATAACAATGTTGCACCAATTCTTCTAGCAAGTAATGATAAAGAATATAAAATATCTTGATAAGATTGTAAAAGTGCAGTTTGCCTTAAGTTTGTTAAATCTACTTTTAAAATATCCGGTGCTAACACGCTAATACGTTCTAAATTACTTGTACCCGTTCCGACTTTATTAATCGAAATTTGAATACCATATGTACGATAATACATAAGCAAATGATTAAATTGCTCTATATCTTCTTTACATTCATGTTCTGTAATTTCTAAAACAATGTGTTTCAAATTTAAACCTTGCTCTTCATACATCAATAAAAGTTGAAGTAAACTTTCATCATCATCGTTCATTAATACGTTAGCATTCCGATGTATGAATAATAATAGTTTTTGATCACTTTCTAAATAACGATTTAAAGCTTTTTCTACTATAATGTTATCCGCTTCCAGTTGAAACTCACTCGGAATAGAATCATCATGAAAGAAAGAAGCTAAACTTTGTATGCCCTCTTCTGTTTGAATACGTCCTACTACCTCATATCCAATTACAGTATGCTCATCAGCACTAAAAATAGCTTGATAATAAGGAAGGACTTTATCCAAGTTACTCATTACATCTAATGCATCTATCAATGTACTTCCCTCCCTTTACTTTTCAAAAATTATAACATGATATTTACGGAAAAATAATAAAAAATCCCTTCAGTTTTCCTGAAGGGATTAGAGGGGTAAAATGCTAAGGGGAATTAGCAATTCTACTATGAAGAAAAAAGAGGTCTTAAATATAACGTATATATGACCTCTTGTAAACACTTTTCTTTCACATGTCACAATTCCGTCACATTTAACCGTGAGAATATGAATCAAACATTCATTTTCTTATCCCTTTTAAAATGGATATTGATGTAAATGTTGTCCTCCATCCATTGTCATGCAAGTTCCATTTATGTACGCAGCTTCATCTGAACATAAATAATAAGCTAGACCTGCAATTTCTTCTGGCGTGCCCAGTCTTCCAAGCGGAACACTTTGTATCGTACGCTTAGCCATTTCTTCTGAAATCCATAATTTATCAGCACCGCCCGTACGTTCAATTGGTCCTGGCGCGATAGCATTAACTCGTATTCCATATTTACGGCCCCACTCAACAGCGAGTGTCTTCGTCATTGCTAATACTCCAGCCTTCGCAGCAGCCGAATGAATAACTCCCGGACCTGCATCCCATGCATATGTTGCTACCATGTTAATGATATTCCCTTTTATGCCTTTTTCAATCCAATATTTTCCGACAGCATGGCTGCAGTAAAATGTACCGTTTAATACAATATTAATGACTGAATTCCAGCCATTCACGGATAAATCTTCTGCTGGACAAATAAAGTTTCCAGCTGCATTGTTTATTAAAACATCAATTCGACCAAACTTCTCATCAATCTCTTCAATCATTTTCTGAATGTCATCAGTATTTCTTACATCCATTTGTACGGGTAATACTTGCCCCGGAAATTGTTCAATTTCCAACTTTGTTTCCTCTAGTTTTTCCTTTGTACGTCCTGTAATAACAACTCGTGCCCCTTCTTTTGCAAAACGGGTCGCCATTCCTTTTCCCATTCCGCTCGATCCACCTGTTATAATAACTACCTTTTCTTTCACATACATCCCCTCCCAAAAATGAATACACATTCATTTTATCATTTTATTTAATAGAAATCTTTATATTTTTAAACTTTTCTGATATTTTAACGTAAAGAGGTTTCTTTTTATTCGTTTTTTTCGTAATCTATACTACTTTTTTATTATTTAAAATATATTTTAAATAAACTGAAAGGAGATTTGAGTAACCTATAAATGTAACGAAAACATGTGATATAAGTTAAATAGGTATACTCATATTTTTATGAAGAAAATTACAAGAAGAGATTTTTTTAAAGCTGGAATGCGCACTTGTCTATATTCATTTATAACCACTAGCATCGGATACTATTACGCTAAATATATTGAGCCTCATTTACTCTCTTTTACAGAGCATACACTTAAATCACAACTCATACCCAAAAGTTTTCATGGTATGAAGATTCTTCAATTTAGCGATTTACATCTCGGATACTATTTCTCTCTCCAACATTTATCTCAAATCGTTTCTAAAATTAATGCTGTAAAACCTGACATTGTTCTTTTCACTGGTGATCTCATTGATAATTATCAAACATATACTGACACTCCTTTCGTTCCATCTATTTTAAAAAATATACAAGCACCCTTCGGTAAATTTTCTATTTATGGTAACCATGATCACGGCGGATATGGAACGGAATACTACGAGCACATCATGCGTGAATCTGGATTTGAACTACTACTAAATAGCGAAAAGAGAATTCGTCTACTGGATAATAGTGAAATTTCAATTTTCGGTCTTGATGATATACTACTAGGCAAACCCAAAATAGAGAAAACACTACAGCACGCGAGGCAAAACACTTATAACATTGTTCTTGTTCACGAGCCAGATATTGCACCACAAATCGCTAAATATCCAGTTAACTTACAACTTTCTGGTCATAGCCATGGCGGACAAGTACAAATTCCCTTTTTAGGTGCTATTATTACCCCATCACTTGCTAAAAACTATGTTGAAGGTTTCTATACGATTCAAGATTTAGCTCTCTATGTCAATCGAGGTCTTGGCAGAACACGCGTCCCATTCCGATTTATGGCAAAACCTGAAATTACAATTTTTACGCTCCAACATTCGTAATAATTCGCCTATTTTCTTACATATCCTTTCTTGTACGCGCTCATCCACGTTTCATTTACCATATGATAAAAATGAGTCCAATAAAGGAGGTTTGTTCATGTATCCATATTATCAACCAATCCCAGTCCGTTCAGCACCTATTGGTCCAGTAGGCGACTCACGCTTCTTTCCGTTTTTTGGTGTTCCATTTCTAGCTGGGATTGCTGGTGGACTGCTCGGTGGAGCATTAGCTTTCGGTCCTAGACCGTATTACCCACCATATCCACCACCTTTCCCACCGCCAACACCTTATCCTTGTTATGGCGGACCTTGTCAACAACCATTCTATTATTAATGTACTCCAACAATTCTACCAATGTTATTCCCTCTCTTAACTGATCCATTAACATGCTTACAATAAAAACTATTCTCTCTACGCATCCTTCTATTTAGAGAATGTATAATAAGTAGAGAACAAAGTAAAAAAACCTCTTAAAAAAAGAGGTTTTTTTACTTTGTTCTCATTATTCAGCATCCGTGTTTTGATACGCCATCTTAAACAACTTCACTTGGCTATCAATTTCTTCTGTACTACTATTAATAACATAGTAGTACTCACCAGATTTATTCTGTTCACGTGTTTTCACATTATCAGCTAATATAAGTTGTAAAATCGCCTTAATTCTCGCCTTCATTTCAATATCTAATATCGGGAAAGATATTTCTACTCTCTTCTCCATATTCCGCGTCATCCAGTCAGCTGAAGATAAGTATATTTTCTCTTCTCCATTATGATGGAAATAATAAATTCGGCTATGTTCTAAATATCTCCCGACAACACTAACTACCCGAATATTTTCACTTACATTTGGAATACCAGGCCTTAAACAACAAGTTCCTCGAACGATGAGCTCTACCTTTACTCCAGCTTGTGATGCTTCATACATTTTTTTGATTAATGGTTTATCTGTTAATGAATTCATCTTAGCGATAATATATCCATTTCCATATTGCCTATGATAACGGATTTCTTCATCTATTAAATCCATAAATTGCTCTCTTATATCAAATGGTGCAACCGATAAATGATGAAAATGTGGCTTGGTTGTATAACCACTCAAATAATTAAAGAAATTTGTTGCATCGACCCCAAAGTCTTTTCGTGATGTAATATACCCAAAATCAGTATATAACTTTGCTGTTGCGTCATTATAATTTCCAGTCCCGAGATGTACGAACCTTTCGATTTTTCCGTTTTTTCTTCTTACAACTAGCGTAATTTTACTATGTGTTTTCAAATGACTTACACCGTAAATAACGTGACAGCCTGCCTTTTCTAATTCTTTAGCCCAATGCACATTATTTTCTTCATCAAATCTTGCCTTCAATTCAACTAATACCGTAACTTGCTTCCCTTTTTCAGCTGCTACCTTTAGCGCCTGAATAATCGGTGAATCCCCACTTACTCGATATAATGTTTGTTTGATTGCAAGTACATTCGGATCGTCTGCCGCATCACGGACAAAATCAACTACTGGCTGAAATGATTCAAAAGGATGATGTAATAAAATATCATGCTCAATTGCTTTTTCGAATACATCTTCCGCATCCCCCAAGTCTTGAGGCCGTTGCGGAATAAGAGCCGGATATACTAGATGTTCATATAAAGGAGCTAGTTTTTTATATAAAGAAAATAGACATGTTAAATCTAATGGTCCATCCATTATATACACATCTTCATCTTTTACTTCCAACACCTCATATAATAATGCTAATACTCTTTCATCAATATGCTCTTTGCCAACTTCTAAACGTACAGCAGCTCCCCACTTACGCTTTTTTAATTCTTTTTCAATTACCTTTAATAAATCCCTCGCACCTTCTTCATGAATCGTTAAATCCGCATTGCGTGTAATACGGAAACGAGTAACAGACGATACTTTATATCCTGTAAATAATTTATGAGTAAAACCACTAATTACATCTTCTAATAAAATAAATTTATGCTTTTGCCCCTCACTCGGTAAAAATATGAAACGTTCAAGTAATGAAGGAACTTGTACAATTCCTAACTTCGTGCGGTTTTCTTCCTCCACTTGTTTCTCATCATATAAAAGAGTAGCTAAATTCAAACTTTTATTTAATAACATCGGAAATGGACGATATGCATCAATAGCTACAGGTGTTAAGACTGGAAAAATCTGCTCATCAAAATACTCTTCTATAAATTCCCTCTGTTCTTTCGTCAAATCGTGGAATGTTAAACGTTCAATCCCCTCTAACTCCAGCGCTGGCAACACATAATTTTTAAACGTATCATATTGTACAGTCATTAATTCATGGGCCTTTATCGCAATTTTATTTAATTGCTTTTTTGGTGTTAAGCCAGCCTTATTTTCTGGTTGGTTAAACCCAGCACTCACTTGATCCTTCAATCCTGCTACGCGTACCATAAAGAATTCATCTAAATTGGAACCGAAAATGCTAATAAACTTTAACCTTTCCAAGAGCGGATTTGTTTCATCCTGCGCTTCTTGTAGTACACGTTCATTAAATGCTAACCAACTTAATTCTCGATTATTGTAATAAGCTGTATCATTTAAATTCACTATATTCCCCATCAACATTTCCATCCTCTTCACACTTCCCCTGAAACTTTTTTACTATAATTTAGTTACTTTTATTTTAGCAAATTACAATATTCCAAGGTGTTAATTTTTTGTAAAGACATCCGTACAACTTAACGTTTTGATTCGAAGGATAAATTAATAGTCGTTTTCAACACTCTTTCCAGCTGCTTTTTTTGTTTTTCAGCTTGCACTTTTTCCGCTAATGCCGATTGCTCACATACAATTTTAAATGTTAATCCTTCTTTACTTTCTGTTATAGATATCGATTCAACAAGCGATCTTTGTCTTATATTCAGAGCTGCTGAAAACTGTAAAACAGCCCCTAATAGGCGGATTTTTTTTTGTTCATTTTTATCAAACCATCCTTCAAATGGGGACAAATGTTGTTTGAATAACATTTTTGATTTATAAGACGCAATAAGCGCTAATCTAACTCGCTCTTTATGCATCATCCCATCAATTGTTTTATTCGCTAATAAATAAAACGTATGTAAGCGGCTCGCTTCTTCGTCTATATATTTACCTATATTAAATACTTTCGCTGCTTGATGGAATACTTCCCAGTCTTTTACTGACATAGAAATCAGCCCTGTTTCTTCAAGTTGTTGACAAATGAGTCTTCCATGTTTAATAAGCTGCATTACAAATTCCATATCCATTTCATATTCATGTGATAATAAATACAAACTTTCTTCGACTACGTTCGGATAATATGAAATCCCCAAATCTTTTGTCAACTCTTCATAGAAAACACCTTCTCGTAACCCTTTTCTACTTAACACAAATGCTGGTGCCTCTATAACATTAACAAGCGTATGAAAAACTTCGACTGCTGGAATAATTGTATCTGCTCGATCTTTTGCCAATCCTTCCAATTTTTGAAGTTCTATGAACGACAATGCTTCCAATTCTTCTTTCACATTTTTAATATCTTCTTCTTTCATTTTATATAAATGTACCCCTGCTATAGGATAACAAATTAAATTTTGATGGATTTTCACTAAGTTCCTCGCACTACCACCAATTGCAATAAGAGGCAATTTCTTATCAATTAACCATGGTAATGTTCGAAATTGATATTCTAAGTACGTTTGAATCTTTTCCAACTCGTCTTCAGTAGGTATATCCTCTTTAATAAATTGTTGCTTTAAAGAAAGTGCTCCAAAGGGAAAGCTATGGTACTCTAGAATCTCTCTATTTCGAAAATATGTAACTTCTGTACTTCCTCCACCAATATCTACTGTAATTCCTTCAGAGAACGAAGTTGAATTCATAACCGCTAAATAGCCGTAACGTGCTTCTTCATATTCTGATAAGACTCTAAGAGTAAAGTCTGTTTGTCCTTCAACCAGTTTTTTAATTGCCTCTTGATTCTCAGCCTGTCTAATTGTTGCTGTTGCAACACAAAGTACATGATGCAACTGGTGGAATCGTGTACTTTCTTGAAATTGAAATAACGTTTGTAACAATACCTCTATTCCTTCTTCATTTAACACACCATCAATTAAGTAATTCCTTAGCCGAGCAACCACTTTCGTATTTTCAATCTCCTTATAAAAACCTCCGTTTTGCTTTTCATAAATAACTAAACGCATTGTATTAGATCCAATATCTATAATGGCATATTGCTGTTTTAATATTTCTTTCAAACTTCTCACTCTTTCATTATCAAATTTCTAAAACACGTTCTATTACTATTATACAAAATAGTTGTTTTTTGTAACAATATTGCTTTAATATTGAAAATATATACAATCACTTTTTGCATATAATAAAAACCTCTTTTATTTATGTTATAATAATGAAAAATTGAAAGGAGATTCAATATGAAGCCTTCACAACCACAATCTCAATTACAAAACCAACATTCTATTAATCGACTAGCTCAATCTATTTTCGTTGTGAATCGTCATGCTAAAGCTGCAACTAATCCGAAGTATTTATACTGGTTAAAAAAGACGGCTTTAGAACGCTTAATTGCTGAGAAAAAAGCTATTAAAGAAGGATTACATTTTTCTAGAAATCCACGTTTTAGCCAACAACAATCTGATGTTCTTATACGTTTAGGTGATTATTTTTTCCATATTCCTCCTACCAAAGAAGATTTTCGAATCCTACCACATCTTGGTCATCTTGAATCCTCCTATCGAAATCCGAAAACAACCTTATCTTTAACAGTAGCAAAAAAAACACTTCAAGATTATATTGGTCCTGAAGCATTGAAACAAGAAAAAAAATTAAGTGAACCTGTTCCATGGTATAGTCGTACTTATACAAAAAAATAAAACAGTTTGGCCAATTGTAGGCCAAACTGTTTTATTTTTTCTCTTCTTTAATTTTAATATTTGCTTGTTTATAAAAAGCTATTTTTTCTGTATTATAAGATTTCGTAAATTCATTAAACTTGTCTTTTTCTGATTCAATATCCTTATAAGATTGATTTACTACTTTTACCTTTTCACTAATATCTTTTAATTTTGTACCTTTATCTTGTAACATTGTATATAATTCTTTTTCTTGTTTTAACGATTTATTATAGCTATCATACATCTTGTTAAATGAATCTTGTCGTTTCTCATATGCGCTTTTCACTTTACCTGCTTGATCTTTCAATTTCTTATCTTCAATTTTCTTCACATATTTATCTACTGATTTCACTTCTTCTTGTGCCTTATTTAAAGATTCTTTTTCTTTTTTTAGCACTTTTTCTCGTTCATCTGTATTTTTCACTGCTTGGTTCAGTTTTTCCTTAACAGTTTGATTATTATCTTTTCCTTCTTGAACAATCTGGTTATATAATTCTTGTCCTTCTTTCTCTAAAGTTTCAAGTTTCTTTGCATCTTCAAACATTGTTTTTTCTTGCTTTGCAGCATTTTCAAACGCAACATATAATTCCTCTTCTGGTTTCGGCCCGAAACAACCAGCTAATAAAGTCATTGATAATGCAGTTACAATTGCTAATTTACTATACTTCAACATCTTTTTCCTCCTACTTATATACGATCATCGTGTAAAAAGCTATGAAAATTATATACCCTTCTATAAACTCCACACTCGCACCTTTTTTACGAAAATCATTGATATTATTTATTATACTTGTCAAATTGTATTACTTGAAATTACATTTTGCGTCTTTGAACTCAATAGCAGTTTCGTATCCATCTTTACATATACTTTTACTTGGTACTTTTTAAAACTTGTTCATACTATGTATTACATAAAAGTACAACGGAATTCATCACAGCCATAATAATTTGAAGAACAACAGTAATAATTCACCTGATAAAAGATGTTCGTTGTTCTCTCACGTCTATCATTCTATCATTCCCTTTCCGCTTTCTATCAAATAATTTCTTTGTTCATTTTACACAGTTTAAATGCTAACTTGCAACAACTTACAATTATTCTTGTCATTCCCTAAAAAGGAAAAGTGTAGAGCATGCTTCCCTCTACACTTTTAAAATGAAACACATTGTGCAAAATGCATTGACACATCCATCATAATTATATGCTTATTCCATATATTTTTAAAGACTTTTATTACAATAAAAGTTCTTTTTGTAATAAAAGTCAAAAAAATGTTACATTAAAAACTTCTTCATATCATATTTCTTTAAATCAAAGTTTCACTCATTTTCTTACAAATCCCTATGCTGGTACAATTGATTTTGTGCCTTTCTTAACAATTCTTCAAAAGTTTTTCCTCCTATTGGATAACTAGCAGCTCCAAATAATAGCGTCATACTTAACAAACCATTTTCTATTTCACTTTCAATATTTTTCATTAATCGATTTGTTATTGTCGACTTTTCATGTCCGTTATCAATCGCCACAATAACATACTTATTTTCATCCCACCTAGTAACGACATCTCCTTTACGAATTGTCTTTACAATCGTACTCTCCAATTTTTGTACTAACACCTCCAATTTTTTTTCTTGCACTGTTTCTTTTAGTTCTTTCCATTCTTTCACAGAAAGAATGTACACTGTAATATTATGAGAATCCCGTTCTGATAAAGCAGCTACTTTCTCAAAGAAATCAACTACAAAATCATTACTTGCCATTCCCCCTACTTCCGTATCCATACGCCCACTCGCTCTTTTATCATACCAATGTCCAAAATAATAGCTGAGTATCATTTGCAATATATAAATAATAAAGACGGTATAAAATGATCGCGAATCCAGTTTTGTAATTACATCCTGAAGCGCAATCCATTCTGTAACTGCCACTGTATTCCCAAGTAATAACCCACTAATTTTCCCTTTATGTTTCATACTTCCCCTCCTTTCTATACCAATATATGTTTCTATAACAATTATGTTTTTCTACAAAATAAAAAATGTACATATTGAGTGTACATTTCCGCTTAAGCTTGTCTACCATTTCTATTCTATTTCATATATATACTATATATCGTTTTAGAAAGAGGTGACTTATATGCTACAAAAAGAGAATCTATCAGATATTATACGTTTACTAGCAGGTTTTCTATTATCATTAAAATTACTGTTTAATTCTTTCGGAGTGAACTTTATTACAAACGATCAAATTGATGCTATTGTAAATGTTGCTTCCTTTCTTTTCATTTTATATTTTGGTTATAAAAATAATTATGTAGGAAAAAAAGGAATCGAGCAAAAAAAAGTACTCAAAAAACACAATCTTCATTAAAAAAGGAACCTTTCTTACAGGTTCCTTTTTATCATTGCCGCACAACAACTTCATTTGTTTGCAGTGGACCATATGATACTCCTTTATATTGAAATGTATATGTAGCCTGAAATAATGCGTTTTTAAGTGCTTTATCTTTATTTGCTTTTATTTTACAAATTAGTTCTACCTTCTCATTCGGTAATAAATTATCAATCCGCCACCTTACAAGCTGGAACAGGAACTCACTCATCCCCTTATCAGCCTTTAATGAGTTTGGAATATAGGCAAAATAATCTCGAATCATATGACTTACTACAACTCGTGAAATCATTTCCATTCCTTTATTTTCAACTTCAATTCGAATAATAAGTATGTCATTTACATCATAGGTCAGTTCATATGCAAATTTTTCTTTATACATACTACGGATTTGCAATGTAACTGCTACATTAGGACATTCGTTTTCTTTTTTTGAGCCATCAATCCATAACACCGGTTGTAGCGGCATTGAACGCCTACCTTGATCTGAAATTCGTTTCCATATTTTCATAATAATATTCACCCCATTTCAGATGCATCATATCCATACGACCTTATTCTGCCTCTCCACACAATATTAATAAAGCTTGTTACAAACGATATATAGTTATTACTCTTTCTTTTATCCTATTCGACAATATAAAGAAAAAACCATTTTTCCTCTGTTAACAGAAGGTATTCTTACTGAAATATTTTTTTACAATTTCCTTCATTGACTTTAAACCAATACTAAGTATTGCTCACTCTTTCTCTGTCCATACAACAGAATATTTTGGCGGAAGAAAAAGTTTGCCTTTTAGTCAAATTTGACTATAATATTCTTTATGGCTTTGTCAGTGCACTTATGTAAATTAATTTTAAAAACTATATTTCAAATTTTTATGCGCTGCACTCAAAACTTCATATAGTTTACTTATTATTAAAGGAGGGTTATATTTGGAATCTCAATTATCAAAAAAAGACTCTAACAATACAAAATTTGTTGTTGCAGGTTTATTACTTGGTATTTTAATGGCGGCAATGGATAATACAATCGTTGCAACAGCAATGGCAACGATTGTTGGAGACCTAGGAGGATTTGACAAGTTTGTTTGGGTCACGTCTGCATATATGGTAGCAACAATGGCAGGGATGCCTATCTTCGGAAAACTTTCTGATATGTACGGACGGAAACGCTTTTATATTGGTGGTCTCATTCTTTTCTTATTCGGTTCTGCACTTTGCGGGACAGCATCTAGTATTGAGCAACTAAGTATTTATAGAGCAATTCAAGGGATCGGTGGCGGTGCTCTTATGCCTATCGCCTTCACGATTATGTACGATATATTCCCACCAGAAAAGCGAGGAAAAATGACAGGGCTATTTGGTGCGGTTTTCGGGACATCTAGTGTATTTGGCCCTTTATTAGGTGCTTATATTACAGACTATATAAGTTGGCATTGGGTCTTCTATATTAATATTCCATTAGGAATTATCTCCTTCTTCTTCATTACTAAATACTACAGTGAATCTCTAGAATTTAGAAAACAAAAAATTGATTGGGCTGGCGCTATTACACTTGTTATTAGTATCGTTTGCTTAATGTTCGCCTTAGAACTTGGTGGTAAAGAATACGCATGGAATTCCACTGTAATTATCGGTTTATTTACAACAGTTGTTATTATGCTTATTATTTTCTTCTTCGTAGAACGAAAAGCAACTGAGCCTATCATTTCTTTCCATCTATTTAAAAAACCTTTATTCGCAGCTAGCCAAGGCGTTGCCTTTTTCTATGGTGCCGCTTTTATTATCTGTACAGTTTATATCCCAATCTTCGTTCAAGGCGTTCTCGGTGGTTCAGCCTCCAATGCTGGATTAATTTTAACACCTATGATGGTTGGCTCTGTAATTGGAAGTCAAACAGGTGGACAGTTAGCTTCTCGAACAAGCTATCGTAACATCATGATGGTATCTGGCATTTTCTTCGTAATTGGTATTTATTTACTAAGCACTTTAACAATGGATACACCTCGTCTACTTGTAACGCTATTTATGGTTCTCACTGGACTTGGAGTTGGTTTCTCGTTCTCAGTTTTAAGTATGTCTTCTATCCACAAGTTAGAAATGCGAGACCGTGGTTCTGCTACATCAACAAACTCATTCTTCCGTTCACTCGGTATGACTCTTGGTGTAACGATTTTTGGTACAATTCAAAACCATATTTTTACTACTAAATTAAACACTGTGTTCCCTCCAGAACTAGCTAAATTAGCTCCAAAAGGCGGAGACACAAGTTTCTTATTATCACAAGGTGCTACCGAGAAGATTCCAGCTGAAATATTAACTGGTATTAAAGATGCTCTCGCTACCTCTATTGCCAGTACATTCTTCTGGGCACTGATCCCGGCTGTACTAAGTGTTATTTGTATTTTACTTATGGGAAATGAACGCCTCTTTACAGGTCCAAAAACGAAACAAAAACAAAAGCAAGTAAGTTAATATAGAGAAAAGAAACGGCATATCCCTTTATGAAAACGGATATGCCGTTTATACTATGTATAAAGTTTTTATTTATAGGAGTTGAGACAGCATGAGCATGAAACTAGTCATTCTCGGCTTGCTACTCGAAGGGGATAAACATCCATATGAAGTGCAGCACATCATGAAAGAACGACAAATGGATTGTTATATTAAATATGCAAAAGGATCACTTTACTACGCCTTCGAGCAATTAGAAAAGCAGGGTGCAATTCGTATTACCACGATTGTTCGGGATACGAATAGACCCGATAAAACAATCTTTCATATAACAGAAGAAGGTAAACGGTTATTTCACACGTTACTATTAAAACAATTCGAGGCAAAAAATCAAATATATAAACCAATTTATTCAGCACTCTCTTTCGCTCATTTTGGTGATGATCAAGAGTTAATTCCTATTTTAGAAAAAAAGAAAAATGATACCGTTCAATATTTACATAAAATGCAAACTATATATGATTGTAGTAAAGGACAAATTCCACGTGCACAACTATATATTTTACAAAGCGTTATTGAACATATTACAGTTGAATTGCAATGGTTAAACACCCTCCTTACAGATGCAGTTGCAGGGCGACTGTCGGAAATTGATATAGATACAAATTAAACTTATAAAGAAGAAACTGTAAAAAGACAATAAAGTTATTTCTTTTTACACCCTAAAACAAGCATAGCCCCGTTCTAATTTAGGACGGGGATGCTTGTTTTATTTTCGCTATAAGATACTTATTTCACTGCACTCAAAAATATAACAAAGATTTATTTATCACCGGCATCCCATAATAGAAGATTATTTCTTAAAATTCTATATAAAAAGGTTGTTGATTTTCATCCAAACTGTATTCAATTCTTTGTCTGAAATTCATAAAATTCACCATCTCTAACGCCTGCTCAATAGGATAGAACCCTACTTCCAAACTTTCTGGTGTAGTCGTTAGTTTACCTCCAACTGGTCTAGCTAAAAACAACGTATTACATATTGAATGGTTCACATTTTGGAATACTCCACAAAATTTTAAAACTTCAATATCAACACCTGTCTCCTCTTTAGTCTCCCTTATTGCAGCATCCTTCAAAGACTCTCCTTCTTCAACTTGTCCACCTGGCATTTCCCATCCTCTTCTAGGTCCCTTAATTAATAAGATTTCTTTTTGTTCATTAATTACAATTGTCGCTGCTGAAACTATATGTTTTGGTGGTGAATAAATATTTTGTGTACTTTGTTCCAATTGAAATTCCCCATTTCTATAAACTTAGTATATGTATCTTTATACAGAAACCTTTTTCTTTCTTGTGATAACTTACTATTTCAAAATGAACCATTCAATCCCCTTCCTTATTCCATAATATGGATTAATTTTCAAGTAACATAACTAGCATCTTAGCTCTGTACAAGTACATACTTCTTTGTATGTTTAATCGTACTTACTTTCAATTCCTCTTACTTTTCTTCGCCTTATAAAAACCAGAATAATCCGAATAATAAAAATAAAAAACTTTAGAATTTTCTTATTTTAAAACAGTAGACAAAATTCCGAAAATTGTGTTAGAATTTGTTTCAATATCATATCGCTTGTTAACTTCCTTTCAAAAGGAAAATAGGTACACGAAAATTTTGTTTCGTGTTTAAAAGGGAAGCTTGGTGAAACTCCAACACGGTCCCGCCACTGTAAATGCTGAGATTTCTTTTCTATGCCACTGTGAAAACGGGAAGGTAAAAGAGATTATATGAAGCATAAGTCAGGAGACCTGCCTGTTTTAACAACACTGATAGATTCACGGATGATGATGAGGTGTTAAAACAAAAAGGAAGGCTTATTTTCTATGCCTTTATGCTTTTTGTTATAGGTATTTCCTAGTAAACGGAAATGCTTACTTTCAATTAGGGAGGAATTTAAAATGGCAATTCAAACAAGTAACTTAGGTTATCCACGTATCGGACTACAACGAGAGTGGAAAAAGACATTGGAAGCTTTTTGGTCCAATAAAATCGATGAAGAACAATTTTTAACAAAGATGAAAACAATTCGCCTTCAACACGTAAAAGTACAGCAAGAAAAAGGGATTGAACTCATTCCAATTGGCGACTTTACATATTATGATCACGTTTTGGATACTGCTTATATGCTAGGATTTATCCCATCACGTTTTTCTGAGTTTACATCTTACCTTGATGTATATTTCGCAATGGCGCGTGGCTCTAAAGATCACGTAGCTTCTGAAATGACAAAATGGTTTAACACAAACTATCATTATATCGTTCCTGAATATGAAGAGGGATTACAAATCTCTTTAAAAGATAATCGTCCACTTCGCTTATACGAAGAGGCAAAACAAGAATTAGGAGTAGATGGAAAACCTGTTATTTTAGGACCATATACTTTCTTAAAATTAGCTAAAGGCTACACACAAGAGCAATTTGCTACGATTTTAAAACAGTTAGTTGCACCTTACGTACAACTGATTTCAGAACTACATGCAGCTGGTGCACAAGTCATTCAAGTTGATGAACCGATTTTTGCTTCTTTAACGAAAGAAGAAGTTCAACAAGCAAAAGAAATTTATGAAGCTATTCGTAAAGAAGTTCCAAATGCGAATCTTCTTTTACAAACATATTTTGATAGTGTAGAAGAAAACTATGAAGAAATTATTACATTCCCTGTATCCGGTATTGGATTAGATTTCGTTCATGGTAAAGAAGGTAATCTAAATGCTATTTCAAAATATGGATTCCCAGCTGATAAAACTTTAGCTGTCGGTTGTATAGATGGCCGTAACATTTGGAGAGCTGACCTTGATGAAGTTCTTACGTTATTTACAACGTTACAAAAACAAGTCCAAACGAAAGATTTCATCGTTCAGCCTTCTTGTAGCTTATTGCATACGCCAATTGATAAAACAGAAGAAGCTCACTTATCAACTGAGCTATTCGATGCGTTAGCATTTGCAAATCAAAAATTAGAAGAGTTAGTTCTTATTCATTCCGCTCTTACTCAAGGTACAGAAAGCATTAGTAATGAGCTGGAAACATACCGAAATGTACATCATACAATTCGTTCATCTGCTGCACGTAACCGAGAAGATGTTAAAGCAGCACGAACAGCACTAAAAGAAGAAGATTTTTCACGTCCTCTTCCATTTGAAAAACGATACGAATTACAACAAGTTGCCCTGGAGTTACCGTTATTACCAACAACGACTATTGGTAGCTTCCCGCAAACAACTGAAGTTCGTCAAACTCGAAAAGAATGGCGTAACGGTGTTATTTCAAATGAACAATATGAACAATTTATTGAAAAAGAGACAGAAAAATGGATTCGTTACCAAGAAGAAATTGGTCTTGATGTTCTTGTACATGGTGAATTCGAAAGAACTGACATGGTCGAATATTTTGGTGAGCGCCTTGCTGGTTTCTCATTCACTAAAAACGGTTGGGTACAATCATACGGTTCTCGCTGCGTAAAACCACCTGTTATTTATGGCGATGTTGCCTTTATTAACGGAATGACTATTAAGGAAACAGTTTATGCACAAAGCTTAACAGAGAAAGTTGTAAAAGGAATGTTAACTGGACCTGTTACGATTTTAAATTGGTCCTTCGTTCGAAATGACATTCCAAGAAAAGAAGTTTCGTATCAAATTGCATTAGCTCTTCGTCACGAAATTGAACTACTTGAATCTTCCGGAATTCGAGTAATCCAAGTCGATGAGCCAGCACTTCGTGAAGGAATGCCACTAAAAGAAAAAGATTGGGATGCTTATATTACATGGGCAGTACAATCCTTCCTTTTAGCAACTTCTTCTGTAGCAAATGAAACACAAATTCATACGCATATGTGTTACAGTAACTTCGAAGATATTGTTGATGCGATTCGCGCATTAGATGCAGATGTGATTTCTATCGAAACATCAAGAAGTCACGGTGAATTTATTGACACATTAAAACATACAACATACGAAAAAGGCATCGGTCTAGGTGTATATGATATTCATAGCCCACGTGTACCGAGTAAAGATGAAATGTATAAAATCGTAGAACAATCTTTAGAAGTATGTGATCCTAAATATTTCTGGATTAATCCTGATTGTGGTTTAAAAACGAGAAGAACGGAAGAAGTTATCCCGGCTTTAGAACACATGGTGCAAGCAGCAAAAGATGCTCGTTCCCTGCTAAAAACAAACGCATAACAAAAATGGGTTATCCTTTTTGAGGATAACCCATTTTTTATTCTTTACTTTCAAAAAAGAATTCGTATTGTATTTTATATAATTCATCATCCGTTGGTTCTTCAAGAGGAGTTGCCTGTAATACAACCGTATACTCACCATTCGGAATAGGGATTTGGAATTTATTCGAAAGAATACTTGTTACAACGATACATTCATTTTTAACTGTAAAAGGAACTGTAACCGTTCTAATCACCTCTTCTTTCTCAATATGTTTCCCAGGGGTCACTTTTACTTCACAAGTATAATCAGAGAGTGCTTCAAAAATAAAAGTTCCATCCACCTTCGCATAACCTCTTTCAAAATCTTCATCCGTCCAGTCTACGTAAGGCTGATCACCGTCATAGTTCATCAACATTAATTGCGAATAAGAAATTGTTAACTCCATCGTTCCCCTTCTCCTTCATTATGAAATATGCAACTACTACTTTACGTCAAATTTCACACGCGTACCATCTGGGTATTTATCTAACTTATTTCCTACCCAAGACCCTGCTCCGCGGTTATCTGCTGGACTTATATATTCAATATGTGCTCCTTTTCCGCCTTCTTTACACATCGCCATTGGCCATTCATCACGATCATACCCTTTTTTTGATGGGTATGGAGCTAACGATAATTTTCTTCTATCCGCAGCACCACCACGGTCGATTGTACAAACTTCTGAATGTCCTTCTTTTATAGCATCCGTAATATGTTTCCCTGTCTCTGGATATCGCTCTTTCGGAAATTCTAGAACTTGATCATATGCATTCGTTTTTTTGATACTTGTTTCCTCTGGAACAAGTACTTCATAAACCGCTACTACAATAGAAAGAATTGCAATAATTGAAATGATAATACCTTTTAATTGCT
Source organism: Bacillus cereus group sp. N6 (assembly GCF_016483705.1). NCBI lineage: Bacteria > Bacillati > Bacillota > Bacilli > Caryophanales > Bacillaceae > Bacillus > Bacillus cereus group sp. N6. The sequence continues at coordinate 170,984 of NZ_JAEHBI010000003.1, read as the reverse complement.
TCATGTATACCTCCATGCTTCTACCAGTTTCTTTTCCTCAGTTATTATAACAAACTTCTCCTGTATATGTTTTCAGACATTATTTTAGCTCTTCTTCGCCATTCCGCCAAAAACTCTCATTTTTCTTCATCTTTTCACTAATGCTGTAGAAAACTAATAACCTTCCGACATTCTTTTTTAAAGGAAGTCCTCATAAAAGATTGAAATGATATATACGATACTTTTTGGGGAGGAAATAACATGGAAGCTATCTATAAAACGAAAGATGTCACGAATAAAACAGGCATCCCAAAACATATAGTCCGTAAATATAGCCAACTGTTAGAGGAACATGGTTATATCATTTCAAAAACAGCTGATGCTCGTATTTATAAACTGGATGATTTAAAACTATTGAAATCTATACATGAAAGAGCTGCTAAACTGCAAGAAGATATTTCAGAAACGATACCTATTATTTTAAAAGAAAAAGAGGCCCCGCCTGTACCCGCTATACAAGATAAGCAAGAAATACAAACGAAAGAAAAAGAAGATGGGCGTAACTTTGAGGAGTTCATGTTAAAACTTGAAATGCTCGCTCAATTAAATGAAGCAATTATTCATCAAAATTCTACCCTTATTACCCAAAATCGTTTAAAAGATGAAAAGCTAGATGAATTGATGCAACAAGTTTATGTAAAAGAAGGCTCTCAAGAAAAAATGCTACAAGAGTTAGTAGATCATGCCGCTCAAACAGATGCCCTGCAAAAAGAAAAGATGGACTTATTAATGAATCATATGTATAAACGAGAATCCAAGCAAGAGGAAAAAATGAATAAACTCGTAAATCAAATTTATAATAAAGACAGCAACCGGGATGCACAACTTATGCAAGTGATTCGCGAAATTCAAGAAACAAAAAGATTAGTCGCAGCTTCGAAAGAACAAAGTTTTTTTCAATCATTTAGAAGTTTATTTAGCCGATCAAAACAAGAAAAAACATCTGAATAAAATAATATTTTTTTCCTATATAAAATAAAAAGTTACCTTCCATCGGTAACTTTTATTCCTTATTTCTTACAGCTGGCAATATAATAATCGCTTCAGTTCCTTTCCCACTTTCGCTTTTATATTCCAGCGTACCATTATGCGCTTGTAAAATACTAAATGTTACCATAAGTCCTAATCCTGTCCCTTTTTCTTTTAAAGAATAATACGGTTGTCCCAGTCTTACTAACTGTTCTTTCGTCATTCCAACACCACTATCTTTAACTCTTATTACTATCGTTTCATCTTTTTGCATAGCCGTTACTTTTAAATATCCTTTATTTCCTTGGATTGCTTCAATACCATTTTTAACAACATTCATAATAGCTTGCTTCAATTTCGTCTTATCACCGATCGTATAAAGACTTTCAGAAATCTCAACTTGCAAATATACACCTTGCATCGCTGCAAATGATGACATAAGAGTTGTCATTTCAATTAATTGAGCGGATAAGCAAATGTGTTCTTTTTTCTCAATTTGCGGCCTTGCTAAATTCAAATAATCTGAAATAATTTGTTCTGCCCGATCCAATTCGGCTAATACGAGACGCATATAATCCTTATTCTTCACATCTTCCGTACTTTCTAACAATTGAATAAAACCACGAACAACAGTGAGCGGATTTCGAACCTCATGTGCAACACTTGCTGCCAACTCACTTACAATATTAAGCTTTTCTGACTTTTGCATCTCTGTACGTAATATTGCATTTTCGTTTAAATATTCTGTTAAGTACACTTGAAATACCATAGTCATAACCATAATAAGCGAAGCAAATATATATCCGCTATATAAGTGTGAAATGTGTGGTGTAAACCCCGTTTCTAACAGAACGTTAATCATACCAATCACTAAAGAAACAAGTACGTACAATGATGAAATCATAAATGCTAAAATTAGCTTCTTATCCCTTGAAAATAGAGACCATTTCTTTGATAAAAATAATGGAACTATCAATAGAAATATTACTTCTATGACCGGAAGAAGGCTCATTCCCTTTAGCGCCCATTCATATGCAACAAAAATAACGGCCGGGATTAAACCAACAATCCCACCATATAAAAAACCACTAACAATCGGGATTGGGTGAAAATTATACCCACAAATGTCACCAAAACAAATAGAGTATGTCATGGAGAGAATAAGTGTAATGCTGGATAAAAACATAATAAAGTAGCGGTTCGGCTTCGGAGGCATTTCTTGATAACGATTTAAACGAATCGCTTCATATAAAAATAGTGGCAAAATAATGATGGCAATTTGGATCATTAAATCACGGATCAGCTCCATAGCCTCTCATCCCCTATATGTATTTTGATATGATTATATCATTTTACGGGTTTATTTGTTTTAAAATTTTGATTTTTCTTAACATATTTGTTAATTCTTTGTTAACAGCACATAATAATTGTTACAGATTTTCGAAATGAATGTAAACCCTGTACCAAATTTCTGCCTGACAGTATACAATGAATACGGATTACAAAGAAAATAAAAAATACTTCATGAGACGGACAACTATAGCAAAATACAGCATATAATCCATACTATCTATGTTTACAAATAAGTGATCATTATTTTAGTAGGAGGAAGATAAATATGGCGGGTACTACGCTTGTTTTAAAAGAAGAAAATTTGGTCGTTCTAGAAAATGTTGAAAAATCAGTATATGAAGAGTTACAGCATAAAACCGGAGAAGAAAATTGCACATGTGCTGTGAATGAATCAGTTGTTCACCTTGGCAAAGTATCCTCTGTACTTTGGAATGAAGATGAAATAGATTGGGAGTACGGATATTAAAAAGTCGCTTACAGCGGCTTTTTTTCTATTATCCCTCTCTTTCTACATAACATATACGCAAGCGAAATCATAGAAAATATGTTAAAATGAACTTAATTTTCAAACGGAAGAAAGGGAGATACAATGGAACAATTCATTAATCCTAGAGTGAAAGACATCCAAATTTCTGGAATCCGTCAATTCTCTAACATGATTCAAAACTATGATAATCTTATCTCTTTAACAATTGGACAACCCGATTTCCCTACGCCTTCTCTCGTAAAAGAAGCGGCAAAACGGGCTATTACAGAAAATTATACAAGCTATACACATAACGCTGGTTTACTAGAATTACGCAAGGCAGCTTGTAACTTTGTAAAAGATAACTACGATTTACAGTATTCACCTGAAAACGAAACCATCGTTACAATCGGTGCTAGTGAAGCAATTGATATTGCATTCCGAACGATTTTAGAGCCAGGAACAGAAGTTATTTTACCTGCCCCTATTTATCCAGGATACGAACCAATTATTCGATTATGCGGTGCTACACCTATTTTTATCGATGTTCGTGAAACTGGCTTCCGTTTAACAGCCGAAGCGCTAGAAAATGCTATTACAGAAAAAACAAGATGCGTCGTACTGCCATATCCTTCTAATCCAACTGGTGTAACTTTATCAAAAGAAGAATTACAGGATATTGTAACTGTTTTAAAAGATAAAAATATTTTCGTCCTTTCTGATGAAATTTATAGCGAACTTGTATATGAACAAAAGCATACATCTATCGCTCATTTCCCAGAAATGCGTGAAAAGACTATCGTCATTAACGGTTTATCAAAATCTCATTCTATGACTGGCTGGCGTATCGGTCTATTATTCGCACCAAGCTATTTAGCAGGACATATACTAAAAGTTCATCAATACAACGTAACGTGTGCTACTTCAATCGCTCAATATGCTGCAATTGAAGCATTAACAGCTGCTAAAGATGCACCAAAAATGATGCGTCATCAATACAAGAAACGCCGCGATTATGTATATAATCGACTCATTCAAATGGGCTTAACAGTTGAAAAGCCAACAGGTGCATTTTACTTATTCCCATATGTTGGTCATTTAACATCTTCATCATTTGATTTTGCACTTGACCTTGTCAAAGAAGCTGGACTAGCTGTCGTTCCTGGAACTGCATTTTCTGAATATGGTGAAGGCTATCTTCGCTTGTCCTATGCGTATAGTATTGAAACTTTAAAAGAAGGCTGTGATCGATTAGAGGCCTTTCTACAACAAAAAGCTAAGAGTTAAACTCTCAGCTTTTTGTTGCATAATGATCGCAAGTTTGGCGCTTTAGTAATTTATGAGGAATAATAATACACTTTGCAGTAGACTCTGCATTCTCTACTTTATCCACTAAAGCTTTTGCTGCCTCATATCCTAGTTGATAAATATTCACATCAACTGTCGAAAGTGGCGGACTCGCAATTTCTGATAATAAAGCATTGTTAAAGCTTATAATGGAAACATCCTTTGGTACAACGAATCCTTTTTTAGAAAGAGCACTTAACACACCAAGTCCAATTAAATCATCCGTTGCCACAATTGCTGTCGGTGGTTGCTGTAGTCCCATTAACTCCTCAACGGCTTGTTGACCACTTTCCCTCGAAAAATCAAAATGTAAAATATACTCTTTTGGTAATACAATGTCCGCTAATTTTAAAGCATCACTCATACCAGCCAAACGATCTCTCGTTACAAGTAAATCTGATCCACCGCCGATGAACGCGATTTGTTTATGACCTAATGAAATCAAATATTCTGCTACTTCTCTTGCAGCTGTATAATTGTCATTATCTACATATGTAATTTCATCTTTTCGATCATACGGTTTCCCAATTAAAACAAACGGGAAATTTTGTTTATGCAAATATTGAATAATCCGATCATTCTCTCTTGAATATAAAAGAATAATGCCACCAATTTGGCGCCCCTGTACCATCTTTACAACACCATTAAAAATTTCATCTTCCGTCTCACCTGTCGACATATAAAGCGCATACCCTTCCACATGTGCAAATGAACTAATCCCTCTTATAACTTCTGGAAAAAACGGATTTTGAAAAGCTTTACTTGCAGAACTTGGCATAACAAGACCAAGTGTTTTTGTTGTTTGGTTAGCTAGGTTTCTTGCGTTTAAATTGGGATGATACCCTAGTTCACTCATTACTTTCCGAACACGACGCTTTGTTTTTTCACTTATACTTGGATTATCAGCAATTACACGAGAAACGGTAGATGGTGCTACATTCGCCTTCTTCGCCACATCTTTAATTGTAACTGTCATAAAAATCCCCCTCCTCTCACTTCTCTGCCATTTTGTTATATATTTTAATCTTGCACCCGTTGCAAGTAATAGGAGCAATCATAAACTTTCATTGATTCTATCTTGTAATACCTATCATATTCTCCCTCTCCATGTATTGTAAGGGATATAGCTCTTTTTTCCTATACTATAATATACTATTTATTTCACTTCTTTTCATATGTGATGTCAAATCTCTTTTCATCTCCCTATAAAGCTTTTTATAGGGAGATGAAAAGAAAAATGGGACATAATGTCCCATTTTTCATCCTTTCGTACCTCCAGCAGTTAAACCAGAGATAAAGTATTTTTGTAGTGATAGGAATAAAATTGAAATTGGGATTGCAATCAATACTGAACCCGCTGCGAACGTTGTGAATTCATTACCAAATTTCTTCGCTACCATTTCATATAACCCAACTGCTAACGTATAATTTTCTGGTGTGCGCAAAATAACACTCGCTAAAATGAAATCTGTAAATGGACCGATGAAAGTGAATAACGCCACAACCGCTACGATTGGCTTTGCAAGTGGCATAATGATTTGCCAAAAAATACGGAAATGTCCTGCCCCATCCATACGAGCTGACTCATCCAATTCTTTCGGAATCGTATCAAAATATCCTTTCATAAGCCATGTATTCATTGGAATTGCTCCGCCTACATAAATTAAAATTAATGCAAGGTGCGTATCGATTAACCCTGTTAACTGTGCTAATACGTATAGAGCGATTAGCGCCGCAAAGTTTGGAATCATTTGCAGAATTAAAAATGTTAATAAACCATTTTTTCTTCCAACAAAACGGTATCTTGAAAATGCATAAGCAGTAAAACTAATTGCTAACACTGAGAAAATCATCGTTATAACACTTACTTTTAATGTGTTTTTATACCATAGTAAATAATTACTATTCTCTAAATCTAATAACTTACGATAATGATCTAACGTTGCATTTTGCGGAATAATACTTGATCCAGATAAACTATCACCCGGATTAAACGATGAGCCAATAATCCATAATAATGGATAGAAAATGATGGCACACATTACGAAAATAACGAGATAACTTAATGAGAGACGTAACATCTTTTGTCTTTTAATATTCATTTACATCATATCCTCTTCTTGGAATGATTTTGTTCTCTTAAATTGCCATAACGCAACTGTAATAACGATTAACGATAAGATCATTGTAAGAGCTGCCGCTTTCCCGTACTGCGCCGAAGTCATCGTTAACTTATAAATCCATGAAATTAAAATATCTGTTCCACCTGCGTCTTGTCCAGCTACAGCAGGACCTCCGCCGTTAAATAGATAGATGATACTAAAGTTATTAAAGTTAAACGTATATTGCGTAATTAATATTGGTGCTGTTGCATATAGAACAAGTGGCAATGTAATTTTACGAAACTGTTGCCAAGCTGTAGCTCCATCTACTGTAGCAGCTTCATATAACTCCCCTGGAATCGATTGCAGTATACCTGTTGTCATTGCAAAGACGAACGGGAATCCAAGCCACGTTTGAATCATAATTAAAGCAATTTTTGCCCAAAATGGATCTGTCATCCAAGCAATCTTTTCGATTCCAAATAAAGCTAATACTTGATTGTTAATTGCTCCAAATGTCTCATTAAACATACCAGAGAAAACAAGAATAGATACGAATGCTGGAACCGCCCACGGTAAAATGAAGATTGTTCGAATAATTGCCTTCCCTTTAATACCAGGCTGATTTACGATAATCGCTAAGAAAATACCAAGCGCAACTTGTAATGTCGTTGCAACGAATGTCCAAATGACAGTCCAAGAAAATACGCTTAAAAATGTCTCTCTCCACATCGGTAATGTAAAGATATCAATAAAGTTTTTGAAGCCCACCCAATCTACTAATTTAGCTGGAGGAGAGTGGTATAAATCATAATTCGTAAATCCAATTAAAATTACGAAGATGATTGGAAATACAACTACAAAGATAAGTAATAGAAAACCTGGTGAAACCATTAAATATGGAAAACCTTGATCTAGTAAATTACGGTATTGCTCTTTTACAGAGTTTAAAGGTGTTCCTATATCACGCTTCTTCCCGTTTTGGTATGCATCATATAAATTAAATGCATATATTCCGAGTCCAAAAACGATGACGATGAGTGCCAAGATTCCTTCTACTAATAGAAAGACAGAATGATCACGTGGAACTTCTGTACCTAGCGTTACAATTCCCCATAATCCCATATTTAATAAATCAGCAAAGGCTACAATAAATGAACCTGTTAATACTAGAAAAATAAGCCCTTTTACAAATTGCTTATTATACATTTGGCCCACGCCTGGAATGATAGATAACATGGTTGCCATTTTCCTATGCTTTGAACCGTTTAAACCGTTTGCTGGTTCCATAGATGTTTGCATGTTCCTTCCCCCTTTTTTCTGGGAGAGAATTCATGCCCCTCATATGAGAGGCACGAATTTCACCTTATTTTTTCTTACTATGATTTGCCTCAATATTACCTTTAATTTGCTTCACTGCATTGTCAAGTGCTGCTTTTGGTGCCTCTTTTTCCGTAACAACTAATTGAAGCGCATCTCCAGCTGGTTTCCATACTTCTTGCATTTCTGGAATGTTCGGCATTGGAATTCCATTTTCAGATTGTGTTGCAACTGCTTTTGCAGCTTCATTATCTTTAATGATTGGATCTTCCATTACTGCTTTTACTGGAGGAATTTCTTTTGTTTTCTCAAATCGAATTTTTGCGTTCTCTTCATTTGTTACCCATTCAGTGAACTTTGTAGCTAAATCATTTTGTTTAGAGAAACTTGTTACATGCCACCCTTTAACCCCAACAAATGTTTTCATTGGTTGACCGTTTGGTAATTTCGGCATTGGAGCAACGCCATAATCAATTCCGTTCTTTTCCATTGCTTGGAACGCCCATGGACCATTCATGATAGATGCTGCTTTTCCTTCGTTAAATAGTCCATCAGCAGCAGGTCCACCCGATTCACCGATAATACCTTTCGGGAATAACTTTTCTTTGTACCATTTTTGAAGATATTCAGCACCTTGTACTGCCCCACTATTATTTAATCCAACATCACTTGCATTTGGCTTTCCATCTTTTTCACCAAACACATAACCACCCATACCTGCCATGAATGCATTAGCAAAGTAGAAGTTATCTCCTAGTGTTAAAAACCCATACTTGCCATCCTTCGTAAATTCTTTTGAGAAGTTAAACAGCTCGTCCATCGTTTCTGGTGCTTTTGGCATTAATTTTTTATTGTAAATAAAGACTGGTGTCTCAATTGCTTTTGGTAAACCATATAATTTCCCGTTATATGTCTGTGCTTCTATTGATGATTCAGTAAATCTACTCTTCACAGCATCATCAGCTTTCACTTCAGAAAGTAAACCTTCTGTTACTGCATTTCCAATTTGATCATGTGGCAATGTTACAACATCTGGTCCCGTCCCCGCTGGTCCATCAAGGCGTAACTTCTTCACTTGATCTGTCATTTGCATTTCAACGACTTTTACTTTTACTTTATATTTTTCCTCAAAACTTTTCACTGCTGGTTCTAAACCAACACCTTTTTTATCATCTTCCCAAACGAGAAGATCGTAATCTTTCTTCGCTTTACTTTCTTCTTTCTTCCCTGAATCTTTCGGTCCACATGCAGATAACATACCAATTGATAATGCTGAAACCGTTAATAATGATAATGCTTTCTTCATCCCAAAAACCTCCCTAAATTGTATATGTACCTTACTAATTGAAAACGTTTGCATTAAATGGTTTAATAGAAGCACAAACAATATCTCAATCTATGAAAACGTTTGCGCTATTTGTCTCTCATTATACATTCTTTTATTCATTTTGCAAATATTAATTTTAAAATATTATTACTACACTCCTTATACATTGACTTTATATGAAATGAATACTACTCTTATAAGCAATATTAAAGCTATGCAAAAAGCAATCGTTTGCAACATATACTTTATTATTATACTTAAGGGAACAATATGCATGGAGATATTAAAGGGGGATTTTCTATATGCTTAAAGAAGCTATTTATCATAGGCCAAAAGATAATTACGCATACGCTTATGATGAAAAAACGATTCATATCCGAATACGTACTAAAAGAGAAGATGTTCAAAGCGCCACTCTTATTTACGGTGATCCTTATGAATGGAAAGACGGGAAATGGATTACATCAAGCACACCGATGAAAAAAACTGGTTCTACTGTATTGTTTGATTATTGGTCCATTTCCATCGAGCCTAAATTTAAGCGCTTACGTTATGGATTCGAATTAAAAAATGATACAGAAACGCTTATTTATGCAGAGCGAGGATTTTTTTCCAGTATTCCAAATGATGACGTTGGTAACTTTTTCTGTTTGCCATTTATTCATGCAAATGATGTGTTTCAAGCACCTTCTTGGATTAAAGACACCGTTTGGTATCAAATTTTCCCAGAACGGTTCGCTAATGGAGATCGTGCACTAAATCCAGAAAACACTCTTCCTTGGGGAAGCGCTGAGCCAACTCCAACTAATTTTTTCGGCGGAGATTTTGCTGGTATTATTCAAAACCTCGATTACCTTGTTAAGCTTGGAATTTCGGGAATATACTTCACACCTATTTTCAAAGCACATTCAAACCATAAATATGACACAATTGACTACATGGAAATCGATCCGCAATTCGGGACGAAAGAAACGTTCAAAGAACTCGTTCAGGCATGTCATACACACGGTATAAAAGTAATGCTCGATGCCGTGTTTAATCATAGTGGATACTTTTTCGATAAATTCCAAGACGTACTAGAAAACGGTGAGAAGTCTGCTTATAAAGAGTGGTTCCATATTCATGAATTTCCAATTGTAACGGAGCCACTCCCGAATTATGATACTTTCGCGTTTACACCGTATATGCCTAAATTAAATACAGCACACCCAGATGTAAAAGAATACTTACTTGAAGTAGGGCGTTATTGGGTAAGAGAATTCAATATAGACGGTTGGCGCCTTGATGTAGCAAATGAAGTAGACCACAGCTTTTGGAGAGAATTCCGAAGTGAGATAAAGGCATTAAATCCTGAAGTATATATTTTAGGAGAAATTTGGCACGATGCACTTCCATGGCTACAAGGAGATCAATTTGATGCTGTAATGAGCTACCCTGTTACAAACGCTCTACTGTCTTACTTTGCTAATGATTCCATTAAAGCAAATGAATTTATGAAACAAATTACAGAATCTCTACATTCCTACTCTATGAATGTAAATGAAGCAGCGTTTCATTTACTAGACAGTCATGATACACCAAGAATATTGACAACATGTAACGGAGATAAAAATAAGTTACAGTTACTTTATGTATTCCATCTTTCCTTCATCGGCTCTCCTTGTATTTATTATGGAGACGAAATTGGTATGGACGGTGGTATGGACCCAGATTGTCGCAAATGTATGGTTTGGGATACGAAAGAACAAGATCATCTATTATTTACACATATACAAACATTAATTTCATTACGAAAGCAATATAAAGCATTTGGAGGACATGGTACTTTCCAATTCATCGAAGCAAATGATGAACATAATTATATTTCTTATACGAAAACATATGAAGATGAAACTATCTTTTTCGTTTTAAATCCGACTAATAGTGATGTTACAGCTTCACTCCCTCTCCATGTTACTGGAAAGAAAATTATTAACATTTATACAAACGAAGAATTTTCAGCGGAAGCAAGTGTATTACAAGTTACACTTCCTCCATACGGATTCTCAATCTTAAAATGGTAATAAAAAATCCTTATGCCAAGGTGTGGCATAAGGATTTTTCTTATTTTAATTTAAATACCATCGCTTCATATGGACGTAATACAATGTTATCTATCGATCCACTCTCTACGTCGTAATTGTGTATTAATAACTCTGATTCACTATAACTAATGTCCTTAGGCAATTCAAATACACATTCTTCCGCCGTAAAGTTTGCAATAACAAGAAGTTTTTCTTCTTCATATGTTCTTACGTATGCAAAAATAGAAGGATTATTATCTAATATTAAATCATATGATCCGTACACAACTATTTCATTATTTTTGCGTAGGTTAATTAATTTTTTATAGTAATAAAAAATTGAATCTTTATTTTGGATCGCTTGTTTCACATTGATTTCTTTGTAGTTAGGGTTTACCGTAATCCAAGGCTCACCTGTTGTGAATCCAGCATGATCTTTATCATTCCACTGCATCGGTGTTCTAGCATTATCTCGGCCTTTTACATAGATAGACTGCATCACTTTATCTATATCTTCACCGCACTCTATCACTTTTTCCTTATACATATTTAACGTTTCAATATCTCGATATTCATCAATCGACTCAAATCGAACGTTCGTCATTCCGATTTCTTCTCCTTGATAAATATACGGTGTTCCTTTCATCATATGAAGCACCGTCGCTAACATTTTCGCAGATTCAATGCGATACATTCCATCATTACCAAAACGAGATACAACGCGTGGCTGATCATGGTTATTCCAATACAGGCTATTCCACCCTGTATGCTCTAATGCTTTTTGCCACTTCGTTAAATTCTCTTTTAAAGTAAGAAGTGAGCATGGTTTTACATCCCATTTTCCGCCTTCTCCCGAATCTAAATCCATATGTTCAAATTGGAATACCATCTGCAGTTCTTTTCGTTCTTCTCCAGTATACATTTTCGCTTCTTCTGTCGTTACACCAGGCATTTCACCAACCGTCATAATATCATAATGAGACAATACTTCTTCATTCATTTCATGTAAATATTTATGAATGTTTGGACCGTTCATAAAATGCTTATGACCTGAAACATACCCCTCTTCTTCGGTTTCAACAGCTGGTAATCCCTCTTCTTTAGAAATAAAATTAATAACATCCATACGGAAGCCATCAATTCCTTTTTCTAACCAAAACTTCATCATTTCATAAACATCTTGTCTTACCTTTTCATTATCCCAATTTAAATCCGGCTGTTTTTTAGAAAACAGATGTAAATAATATTCATCTGTCATTTCATCATACTTCCATGCAGATCCACTAAAAGCTGCTCCCCAGTTGTTCGGCTCTTTTCCTTCTTTTCCAGGACGCCATATATAGTAGTCTCTATATTTATTATCTTTTGATTTACGTGATTCAATAAACCAATTATGTTCATCAGAAGTATGGTTAACAACTAAGTCCATCATAAGTTTCATATTACGTTCATGCATTTCATGTAATAGCTCATCCCAATCTTCCATTGTTCCGAACTCATTCATAATTTTACAATAATCACTTATATCATAACCATTATCATCATTTGGAGATTCATAGACCGGTGATAACCAAATGACATCAATCCCTAATTCTTTTAAGTAATCTAGCTTTGAAATAATCCCACGAAGATCCCCAATACCATCACCGTTACTATCCATAAAGCTACGAGGATAAATTTGATATACTACACTTTCTTTCCACCACTGTTTTTCCATTATGCTACCCCATTTCATTAATAATTCGATTTTCTCTATTTTAAGGCGCAAACGTTTTCATTAATGAATGATAACAGATTCTATCTTAATTTAAAATAGCGCTTACAACTTTTATTCTTATTTTTCTAAGAAAACATACGCAAATTACTAATATTCCTCTAATAAATGAAAACGTTTTATTTTTTTGTTTATTTTTTGAATCTATTAGTTTATAATGAACTCAAAGAAAACGTTTGCATAATTTTTTCTAGGGGGCAATACCATGGCAGAATTGAAATTAGAAAACATTTATAAAATATATGATAATAATGTAACAGCTGTAACAGATTTTAATTTACACATTCAAGATAAAGAGTTTATCGTATTTGTCGGTCCTTCTGGATGCGGAAAATCTACAACATTACGAATGGTCGCTGGACTTGAAGATATTTCAAAAGGAGAGTTTTCAATTGATGGTAAGCTAATGAATGATGTCCCTCCAAAAGATCGCGATATCGCAATGGTCTTCCAAAACTATGCTTTATATCCACATATGAGCGTGTATGATAATATGGCATTTGGATTAAAACTTAGAAAAATACCAAAAGATGAAATCGATCGTCGTGTGAAAGATGCAGCAAAAATTTTAGGACTGGAACAATATTTAGATAGAAAACCGAAAGCGTTATCTGGTGGACAACGTCAACGTGTTGCGTTAGGGAGAGCGATTGTTCGAGACGCGAAAGTATTCTTAATGGATGAGCCTTTATCCAACTTAGACGCTAAATTACGTGTTGCAATGCGCTCAGAAATTTCTAAATTACATCACCGTCTTGGAACGACAACAATTTACGTAACACATGATCAAACAGAAGCAATGACAATGGCTTCACGTCTCGTTGTTATGAAAGACGGAAAGATTCAACAAATCGGAACTCCAAAAGAAGTATATGAAACACCTGAAAATATTTTCGTTGGTGGATTTATTGGCTCTCCAGCAATGAATTTCTTCCGTGGTAAATTGACTGAAACCGATTTCGTTATAGATAATTCATTAAAAGTCAAAGTAACTGAAGGAAAAATGAAGATGTTACGTGAACAAGGCTATGTAAATAAGGAAATTGTTTTAGGTATTCGTCCTGAAGACATTCATGATGAACTATTATTTTTAGAAGCTTCACAATCTACTGCCTTCACAACAAAAATCGAAGTTGCTGAGTTACTAGGTGCTGAATCTATTTTATATATGAAACTTGGAGATCAAGATTTTGCAGCACGTGTTGATGCAAGACATACATTTTCACCTGGAGATCAAATTAAACTAGCATTTGATATGAATAAAGCGCATTTCTTTGATAGTCAAACTGAACAACGTATTCGTTAAAAAATAATTTTCCTCTGTATAACATACAAAAAAACCGTCCACATACTTTGAGGGCGGTTTTCATTATTATACGAGGGCTTCTACTGTATGAAATGATTGTCCTTTCGTGCCAATAATACCGAAAATCGGTAAGTCACTCAGCACCACTTCTTCTTGCTGTTTCATAAAAGATGACGTTAATTGTTTTATCTCTATCCAAACGTCATTAATACAAAGTACATTGGAATCGTTCTCTTGTTGGCGAGAAAAAATAGAATCTATTTTATATAAACCAGCATTTTGAAAAAGCATATCAATGCGACTAAATGCATTCAAAGTAATACTGATAACGCGTTGCCAATCTCCTTGCTTTCCCATATCATAGGATACAAAAAGTGCTTCTCCGCCTAGATTCGTAATTTCCTCCACTGTTGCTTGTCCACTTTCTTGATCAATGTCCGTCACAATTACTTTTGCGCCTTGTTTAGCCAACAAAAGAGCTGTATTACGTCCAATACCGATGCCACCGCCAGTTACGATAGCAACTTTTCCTGCAAGCTTCATTTTCATTACCCCTTCTATAAGTCTTACCGTCATTCAGTATACTCCTTTATGAGATTAGTCTGCAAGCAAGAAAAGTTGCTTATTAATTTGTAAGCGATTACTTTTTTACTCCTTCTTTTTTCTTACTATTACGCTGATCGAAAACTAAACCGATGAAAATTAAAATCCCCCAAAAGATTACGCTACCCCCAGTCATTTCAATTTCCCCCTTATTATATAAAGATATTATTTTAATCATTATAACATTTTCTTAATTTTCAATCTATTGAAATCAAAAATGATATGGATTAACTTTTTCTTATTATATATCCTTTAAAATATATTTATATAATTAAAAAAGACCTTCTTATTTTATGTATAAAAAGGTCTCTGTTTTATTATACAAGACTTATCACTTTTGTTTTTGTAATTAAATCTTGAAAACCACAATTATCTTTGCGGAATAACATCATATATACGTTACATAATATCGGAATTCCAAGTAGCAATATGTTCGGTAATAACAATACAAAAAATCTTATAATTAATGTTTGTAATGTTAACTTTTCACTCTTCAATGAAATTAATTTTATTCTCGTTACCTTTTTACCAAGTGTAACACCGTTCCAAATAAAGGGTACCAAAATAAAATATATCGCCATTAATATAAAAACTACTGCGAGATCATATCTATAATCACCAAAACTAATATTAAAGCGATTAAAAATAGCACTATAATTTCCGGTCATAATAGCTACTACTGCACCATACATAACCGAGATTAAAAACATGTCAATTAGGGAAGCACCTATGCGATTCATTACAAGCGCTGGACGATGCATCTTTAACTTCATTTTATGTCGACTCCTTCATATCCTTCTTTACCCGTCTCATCGTACCACTTCTAAAAAACATTGTAAACTAGCGTTTCTCTTACTTTTCTTGTACAATGTGTTACAACAGCATTGTAAAGGAGGTTCCCATATTGAAAAAATGGATAATCCTATTCGTCGCATTCCTATTAGCCGGTTGTGCTGGAAATACAAATCATATAACTTATACGATTAACGATGAATACGAACTCATACGTACTTCTGGGAATGCATTTGAACTTTTCCCATCGCAAGATGCTGTATATGCCACACAATACATTCCTGCAAAAATTACAGACATAGCTTGGGATGATAAATACATTATTGCAAAACAAATTGAGGAAAAGTCAGATCCGAATAACCCTGACGGAGCAATTGCAAATAAAAAAAGTGAGCATTATTGGATTATTGACGTAAAGCATAATAAACGTTTTGGTCCTTATAATGAAAAGCAATTTAATGAACAAAAAGATGCATTTAAAATTAAGGTACCTTTTCAAAATGTAGATTCATACATAAAAGAAAAGAAAAAACAGTCAGCATAATATTTTTAACGCTGACTGTTTTTTCTTTTATGTTTTTAAAAATCCCCTACTCAGAAAGTGAGATATTAAAAGTTTGTGCCTCTTTTACAACATCTTGCGTTTCTGTATCTGCTGCGACTACATTATCTGTTGTAAACTTAATATCCTTTACCTTTTCTTTTCCATCATCAAGTATTAAGCCGATAATACCATCTCTTGTTTCACCAGGCTTATAGTCTTCCCTTGATACATTTTTTGTACCAACGAGCGTATCTTCATCATATAAAAAGTTTTGAGTTGCTACTTTAAAATGTTGCTTATCATTAATCGTAACATCATTCATAGAGAAAAATTGCATATTTTTATTCCCGCTATTTTCCACCTTATATGTAATTTCAACGTAACGAATCGTATCACTAATCTCTGTACCACTTATCGATGCATATAACTCCGCATCTTCTTGACTTACTTTATCTCCTAATCTACGCTTTACTTCTTCAGGAGTTAATGCCGTAAATACTTTTAATGCATTTTTTGCATCTTTACTCATCTGCGATAAAGAGATTACTTTTACATCTTGTATGTGAATTTTCATTGGTGCTACTTCAAATGTTTGATTTACAGATTGAATCTGTTCTAACTTAAAAGTACCCCACCCTGTTTCTTTCACTTTTTGTCCTACTTTTTTCAGCTCACGCCCACCATATTCTTTTGTTTCAGGAATAGATTCTTTCTTCTTCGGTTCAACTTTCTTTTCTTCTTGATGGAAGCAACCACTTAACATAAGAAGAAAACTACATAAAACAAAAATATTTTTCCATGCTTTCATCATATAATTTCTCCTAACACTATCATTCATTAATATAAATTAGTCCTTTGCTTTGTAGACTATAGAAACAATGAGAATTCCACAAAAGGAACTTGTCAGTCCAGATACTATTATACCCCCTATTTGGAAAATATGAAAATAGGGATCTACTAATGCGTGAACGATAAATACTAGAGCTGCGAAAATGATTGCCGAAACCCAATACTTCCTTTTTTCTGAAGCTATCATAAAATCTTTCCCTGTTTCATCTTTATACTTCCATAGTACGTATAATAGTAATAAGAAACCAACACATGTACTCCCGTGTTGCATATATTTATACACCGGGATACTATGTAATCCTCTTTGTAACAATGGTATCTTCGTAACAAAATAGCCTGTATTATGAGTAAATGCATCCCAAACGACATGCGTGAGCATACCAAATAAAGCAGAATAGCAAAATACAAAGAAATCCTTCCATGTATGAAGCCCCCACCTCTCATCTACTGCATATGCAAAATAGCCAGCAAATGGTTTAGGTAAATGTGTTATAAACGGCTTTTTTAAAATGTAATGATACATATATGCTAACAGAAATACAAGTGGTAAATTTAAATATAAGAATCCAAGCCATGTATGCCCAATAACACCATACGGTCTAAAGTGTAAAAAATATTCAAAATCAGGCGCCATACTGCCTAATATAAGAGCCGTTACTGAAATATATTGAGAACGCTTTTTCACAAAAGGAAGAACTGCTGCTGGATGCGCAAATGTAAACGGCATGTTTTAACTCCTTTTCATATCTTCAATAGAATACCATCTATCATAACGAGAGAATTGATCTTGATGCAATATTTATTTTCACATTGGAATATGATAGTTTACATGTTATAATCCACATGAAATATTCAGAAAATAAGGAGAGGTTCACGTGTCATTAACACTTGCCTTTTTTCTCATTCTGCTTATCTTCTTTGTACTTACATACATCGGCTTTTTTCTGTGGAAGCACTTAAAAATTATAAAATATATGCCTGCTCTCGTTGGTTTTATAAGCGTTTTTTTTATTTTCATATGGAAGAGAATGACTTTAGGCTGGGAAGGTCTTGGCTTTGGCGCACTTCAATATACAATACTATTTGCAAGCTGTCTTACCCTTGTATTTGCTGCTTTTTTAGAATCAAAATCCGTTATGAATTGAGGTTTATATATTGATTGACGTACCCTTTTTAAAAAATGTCACATTAAAAAAAGAAAATATCCCTAGTTTTTCCGCATATCCTTACTGTCTACCCGCTATCCGAACTTTACAATCACTTGCCTTCCATCCAAATGTAACATTCATTATTGGAGAAAACGGAACGGGAAAATCAACATTACTCGAAGCAATTGCAATCGCTTTAGGATTTAATGCAGAAGGTGGAACGAAGAATTTCCGCTTTAGCACAAACGATTCACATTCATCTTTACATGAATACCTTCGAATTTCTAAAAGTTTCAATACACCAAACGACGGTTTCTTTCTTCGTGCTGAATCATTTTATAACGTTGCTTCTTATATTGATGAGATAGACGCTATAAAATCTTATGGCGGTGTTTCACTTCACGAACAATCCCATGGTGAATCATTCTTTTCCTTATTTATGAACCGTTTTTCAGGACAAGGTTTATACATTTTAGATGAGCCTGAGGCCGCTCTATCACCAATGAGACAACTTTCCATGCTTATTCGAATGCACGAACTAGCGGAACAAGGTTCACAATTTGTTATCGCGACGCACTCTCCTATTTTAATGGCTTATCCTGAATCCACTATATATTCTTTAACACAAGAAGGGATTCATGAATCCACATTAGAAGAAACCGAGCATTACCAAACGACAAAACTTTTCTTTGAAAATCGTGATCGATTATTTCATCATTTATTTGATTCTTAATAAAAAAGAAGCAGCGATTGCTGCTTCTTTTTTATAGTGCTTCTATAAATAATGCTACCCCAATACCGCCACCGACGCATAGAGAAGCAATTCCTTTTTCTAAACCGCGTCTCTTCAATTCATGAATTAAACTTACAGTAATACGAGCTCCTGTACAACCGATTGGATGTCCAAGTCCTACACCGCTACCGTTTACATTCACTTTTTCACGGTCTAAACCTAATTCTTTCTCTACAGCTAGGTATTGAGCCGCGAAAGCTTCATTAATTTCCAGTAAATCAGCATCTTCTAATGACCAATCTACTTTTTCTAACCCTTTACGAATTGCTGGTGCTGGTCCAATACCCATAATTTTCGGATCTACTCCAGCTACTGAATATCCAACAATTCTAGCTAACGGTTGTAAGCCTTTTTCTTTCGCTTTTTCTTCGCTCATTAATACTAGAACCGCACTTCCATCATTAAGGCCAGATGCATTCCCTGCCGTTACAGATCCATCTTTACGGAAAGCTGGTTTTAATCCTGCTAATTTTTCCGCTGTAATATCTGCACGTGGATGTTCATCCTTCGAAAATACTATTTCTTTTCTACGTTCTTTTATCGTAATAGGAACAATTTGCTCGTCAAAATATCCAGACTCGATGGCTTGCAGTGCCAATGTATGACTACGAAGCGCAACTTCATCTTGTTCCTCTCTTGTAATTTCATATTGGTCAACTAAATTTTCAGCCGTTTCACCCATCATAATATGATGAATCGGATCTTCTAGTACTTCCCACACCGTATCACGAATTTCTCCGTGCTGTAGACGTTGTCCCCAGCGGTGCTGTTTTAATGCATAAGGGCTTGAACTCATTGCTTCTACTCCACCTGCAATAACAACATCACTTACACCTAATTGAATTTGCATTGCAGCTGACATAATTGCTTGCATACCTGAAGAACATTGGCGTTGGATTGTATAACCCGTAACTGTGTCAGGAAATCCTGCCGCTAATGCAGCTGTTCTTGCAGTATTTGCTTCATCAGTTCTTTGAATACAATGACCTAAAATTACTTCATCAACTTCGTGTGGTTCTACCCCGCCTCGTTTTACAGCTTCCTGAAGTACAGGAACCGCTAATTCTACTGGCGTTACATTTTTTAGCGCTCCTCCAAAAGTTCCAATTGGCGAACGAACTGCAGCTGTAATAACAACATTATGCATTTTGCACTTGCCCCTCTCTTATGTACCCTAGTCAGTTTTTAGGTGAAATTCCATAAGATGTATGTCTGCATCTATCATACTATAAACATACTAAAAAATCAAAATATTTAATATAATAAAAATAGAAGGAATTAACCTTCTATTCTGTTAATGCATATAAAAATTTTTGTAAAATTTTCTCTGTCGTTTCATTCAATTTTGGTAACTTATCTACCGGAAAATATTGAAGCTTCAATCCCTCATGATCAAGCCTTAATTCTCCACTCACATGATGCCCCTGATACAGATGAATAACATTAAAAATTTCATCCCCATTAGGATAACGGAAATATACTTCCTTTCCTGATAAGACACCTAGAAATTGCATTATTTTTGCAGTTAATCCCGTCTCCTCGAATAATTCTCGGCGAGCAGTTTCTTCCGTCGTTTCTCCTAGTTCCATCGCGCCGCCAGGTACACCCCAATCATATGTATCTGAACGATATTGAAGCAATACTTCCTGATTATCATTTAGTATAATTATTGCTGATCCAACGAGAATAAGTGGTCTTGTCCCAACAACTTTGCGTAACTCTTCAATATACCCCATTATGTAAATTCTCCTTTCCTCACCCTCCCTTATCATAACAAAATTCTTCTCCTTTTGTTGATGTAATTTCCAAGAAAAAAAAGGAAGCTTTCGCTTCCTTTTTTCCATTTTTATTTCTTAAAACTTTCATATTTTACAGCTTCAAAAGCTTCTTCAATTTCATCATTACGATAATGAACATATGTAAAACGCCCTAATTCTACTAATCTTGCTATTTCTTGTAACGCTTTATGTTGCTCATATGTTTCCTCCAGCTTAATATGTACATAAAACTTCATTAATGGATGTTCATATAAAGGTTCTCCCACCTCTACATATACATCTTCAACCCCTTGTACAACTCTTACATAACTCGCAAATTGATAAAGTGCTTCTCTGTCTGAAACGATTTTTAATGTATACATATATTCTCCCCCTTTTCTTTACTATATCAAAAAGATGACCACACCATGTTATAGAACTATGAAATTTTTTCGACTTGTAATAAACAAGGCTTTTATCCATACATAGGGTCTTTTCCCAACATATATTATAGAAAGAATTTTTTCAGTTGAGGTGTTCCTTATGGATCCATACGTCAATATATGTATTTGCATTACTCCAGGCGCCGATATTTCTGATGACCGTATTGCAAAAGATTTAGCAGTTGCAGAATCAATTTGGCACCCCATTACATTTCAAATTAAAGACGTAATTATTTTAAATGAACTTTTTCGTTTTTCTGACCGTGAAATTAGTTATAAAAATTCTATTCAAAGTCAGGAAAAATTAGCATCCTTTTTCCAAACATGTGTAAATGAAGCTCCTGAATGCGACCTTTACATTTGTTATATTGGCAGTGATTATTTCAAAGAAACAGCCGTAATTGCCTGCGCGTACTCTTTAGCCAAACAACAGCAACTTACTGGTTATATCGTTTTAACAAATTCGGCTGCTCCCATGAAAAATATATATACGCTCGCTCACGAAGTCGGTCATATTTTATTTACAAGACGTGTTCATGGAAAACTTACTCACGCAGATCCTCATTCCCCAACTGGCTCGGAGCACCATCCTTCTCCAACAAATCTTATGTACCCTATCGTACCTCGTCCTGAAAACGTCCATATTCAATCCTTATTAACAAA
The DNA here is from genome assembly GCF_016483705.1 of Bacillus cereus group sp. N6. NCBI lineage: Bacteria > Bacillati > Bacillota > Bacilli > Caryophanales > Bacillaceae > Bacillus > Bacillus cereus group sp. N6. The sequence continues at coordinate 149,326 of NZ_JAEHBI010000003.1, read as the reverse complement.
CGAACAAAAAGCACTCTCTTTACAAAGTTCTTTATTACAAAGAAAAAAACAGTAACTGTCATGTTACTGTTTAAAACAATTTATTCCAATTAATAAACGATATACCGGCTGCAAAGGATACACTATACACCTAAAACGAATCCCTCTAAAAATCAAAATATAGTATTTCTTTGGAAATAATTTTTTGTATATCCAGAGCAGCCACTTTTTTGAAATACTAGTTTACACTTTTTCTCTCTTCAATTTTTAAAGACCATCTCATTAACCCATATATACTTCCATACATAAGTAATATCTTTGCAATTCCCCAAAATACATTTTTTTCTTCTAATCCTTTAAATATAAACATAATCGCTAAAGGAACAATTAGCACCAAAACACCCATCCAACCAAGGACATACACTTCTCCAACGAAAAGTAATAAAAAGATACTTGCTGCTAATATATATGTTTGCATTGTCGATAATTGCAAAATAGGTGTACCGTACCATTTATCAACAAACATCAATAATACTAATAATAAAATGGGAACCATTACTATTATGTAAATAATTCCGAACTCTACAAATTTATTTTTAAAAGAAGACATTCTAAACGCAACAATGGTTCCAATAATCGTAATGATTAAGACGATAGGATAGCCAATTAACTGTATATTCGTTAGTGTAAATTGCTGATTTGGATTATTAAATAAAATATGAGTTAATATCCAATACCCGCCAATACCAATTATCATCGCAAGAATACTCTTTATACTCCCACCTTTATCCTTCTCCATCTCTTTCGCCAATTCTTCCGCATACTCTTTTGGTGAATCACCAAATATATCCGTTACCGTCTTTCCCTCTTTCTCACCTTCTATTAAATGAAGCTCTGCATCTTCTATAAAAGCGTCCACATCTTCTTCTTTCATTCCTTTTGTTATTAAATACACTTTCGTATCGATTAAAAACTTTTCTCCTTCTTTAGAAATCTGCATGATAACCCCTCCCTTATTTAACCGTTTCTCTTCTATTCGTCTTCATCATAATTTCAAGGAAAATTAAAATAAACAAACTTCCGTATAAACATATAACTTGAAATAACATTGGCACGAGATCTTCTGATGTAAATGTTTTAAACAGTAACATAATCGAAAATGGAATAATTAAATATAAGTTTTTAAACCATCCTTCAAAATATATATTTATCGCTACTGTGATCATAAAAATAGCTCCAGCTAATATATAACTTTGCGTTTGGGTGAATGTAAACGTTTTGGTAGGATAGATTACATCTAATATCGTAACAGCCCCCATTAAAAACATTGGCGCTACCATAACTAAAAACCACATAGAAAACCACGTTTTTGTAAAGCTTGTTACGAAGGTCATTTTGCGAAGTAAAAAATTAGGACCTATAACAACTAAAATCAATGACAAACTATACCCAACGCACTGAATAAGTGAGATCTGTAATACTCCGTTATTCACTATTAGGATAGAAGCAATAATCCAAAACGATACGATATTCATTACTGTAAAACCAATTTGTCTCCACGTTTCCTGTCTATCTCTTTCCATTACTTTTACAAGTTCATTTGCATATTCTTTCGGTGAGCTTCCGAAAATATCTTCTACACTTTTCCCATCACTCTCACCCTCGATTAAATGAAGTTCTGCATCTTCTATAAAATTTTCAATATCGCTTTCTTTCACACCCTTTGCTACTAAAAATAATCTCATATCTAATAAAAACTTTCGTGCTTCACTTGATAACATTATTTTTTCTCCCCTTCCCCTCAAGTAGACGCTCTACACTACTTTGCATCGTTTCCCAGCGATCCATAAATTCATTAAGTGCTTCCTCGCCTTTTTCTGTTAATGTATAATATTTCCGCTTTGGACCAGATGGAGATTCCTTCATTACACTTGTTATTAATCCTTCCTTTTGCATTCGTATTAATAGCGGATAAATACTTCCCTCACTCGCCATAGTAAAGCCATACTTCGCTAGCTTTTCACTCATTTCATAACCGTATATTTCACCTTCAGAAATAATAGCAAGTAAGCATCCTTCTAAAATCCCTTTCAGCATTTGACTTGTCGACATAATTCAAATCCTCCCACTATCCTGTTTTACAAGATAGATAAGCGTAAGTATCTTGCTTTACAAAATAGTATAGCAGAGGCTATTTTGCAAAACAAGATAGCTAACAATATTTTTCCAAATCTTTGCAGGATTTTTATTATCTACTCTCTAAATAGAGCAATATGAGAACTTTATTACGAAGGGATGTTTTTCACCATGGTTACAAATCGAGTTGTCTTTTTAACAGGTGCTGCAAGCGGTATTGGTTATGAAATGGGGAACGCTTTCGCAAAAGAAGGTGCAAAAGTTGTCATTACCGATCGTCTTGAAGAACGTGCAAAAGAAGCTGCTGAACAATTACAAAAAGAAGGCTATCAAGCTATCGGTTTAAAATGTGATGTTACATCTGAAGAAGAAATTACCGCTGCAATTTCTCAAACCGTTACTCATTTCGGTTCATTACATATATTAATTAACAACGCAGGAATGCAGCACGTTTCACCAATTGAAGATTTTCCAACTGAAAAGTTTGAACTACTTATTAAAATTATGCAAATCGCTCCTTTTATCGCAATTAAGCATGCCTTCCCAATCATGAAAAAACAAAAGTATGGCCGAATTATTAATGTAGCCTCCATTAATGGCCTCGTTGGATTTGCAGGAAAATCCGCCTACAATAGCGCGAAGCATGGCGTAATCGGATTAACAAAAGTTGCCGCTTTAGAAGGCGCTACTCACGGAATTACCGTTAATGCGCTTTGTCCTGGTTATGTCGATACCCCACTTGTACGTAATCAACTACAAGATTTAGCTACTACACGAAATGTACCACTTGAAAATGTTTTAGAAGATGTTATTTATCCACTTGTACCACAAAAACGCTTATTGCAAGTACAAGAAATCTCTGATTATGCTATGTTTTTAGCGAGTGAAAAAGCAAGAGGTATAACTGGACAAGCCGTTGTTATCGATGGTGGTTATACTGCTCAATAAAGTGAAGGCTTTTACTGCCCATTAATGCGGGGTAAAAAATAAAGTTTGCTCACGAAGAGCAAACTTTATTTTACTTTCTATCGCGAGGACCTTCCTACTTTAGTAATTGTTTAGGGAGTTTCTCGATTGCAACAATTACCCCATCTAATTTACTTTCAATACGATGGAGTAAATATAATGTTACAACAATCGGAAACCCTACATTACCTACCATCCTGATCCACTCTTCCATCTTTTCCGCCTCCTTCCATTATATAAATAAGAGAAAAGAAAACATTTAGGCATAAAAAAACAAGCTATTATGTATTAGCTTGTCTTTCAAATAATGATGCAATTTCCCGTTTATAATCTCCGTATATGATGCCTTTTTCAGTAATAATACCTGTAATTAATTCATTCGGTGTTACGTCAAATGCAGGATTATAAACATCAGTTCCAATTGGCGCCACTTGTTTTCCAAAAATTTTCGTAACTTCGGTTTCATCTCTTTCTTCAATAACAATTTCTGTACCTGTTTGTTTCGTAATATCAAACGTAGATAACGGAGCTGCAACGTAAAATGGAATATCGAAATAATTTGCTAATATAGCTAAATTCATTGTTCCGATTTTATTTGCTGTATCTCCATTTGCGACAATTCGGTCCGCTCCTACAATAATCGCGTTTATTTCTTTCGTTTGAATAGCATGAGCTGCCGTATTATCGGTAATAAGTGTTACATCAATATTTGCCTGTTTTAATTCCCAGGTCGTTAAACGCCCGCCTTGTAAAACCGGTCTCGTTTCACACGCATACGCATGTAAACGTACACCTTTTTCTTTCCCAATATAAAACGGTGCTAATGCAGTACCATATCTAGCAGTTGCAATGCTTCCAGCGTTACAAATTGTTAAAAGGTGATCACCATCTTTAAAACATGTTAATGCATGTTCTCCAATACTCCGGCATACTGCTTCATCTTCTTGCTGAATGAGAAGCGCTTCTTCTTCTAATTTTTTTTGTGCTTCTTTTATTGTAGTAATTTCTCGAATTGATTCTCTCATACGATCGATTGCCCAAAATAAATTGACTGCTGTTGGGCGTGACGTTCCTAAATAATTACAATCTCTATTAAACTTCTTTTGAAATTCTTCCATATGTACAGTATTATATTTTTTTGATGCAAGTGCCAAGCCAAATGCAGCTACAATTCCAATTGCAGGTGCTCCTCGTACTTCTAGCATGACAATACTTTTCCATACCTCTTCAATCGTCGTTAATGTTTTGTATTCTGTACTATGCGGCAACTTTGTTTGATTTAATACTGCAATGGCATCACCTTTCCAACTGACAGATCTCGGAACAGTAACAATTGTACTCATGCTTTTATCCCTCCAGAAACTGTCTGTTGAAATAATGTTCGGAACAGTTGAATATCAGCACTCTTAGATTCATATTTTATTAGTTCTTTACCTAAGGATAACGCTTGTTTCTTAGCTTGAATTCTCGTTTCTTTATTTGCTATTCCATCTAAATCAGCTACATGCGCTAAGCCAATTGTTCTACGGATAAGCTCACATCCGGCAAATCCAACGGCATCTGTAAAAATATTTTGCAAAATAATTGGCAACCATTGTTTCTCTTTCGTATATGCTTCTACACCTTCTCCAATCCATAACTTCGTAAAAGCTTCTACAAAATAACTCCATGTTTTCTCAATATGGAAAAATAGCACACTTCTTTTTTCCTCTTCACGGGATAGTGCATTTAATAATAAATTTGCAATAAATTGGCCAAGATCAAATCCACATGGACCATATGTTGCAAATTCTGGATCAATTACTTTCGTTTCAGCAGGGGATGAAAAAATACTACCAGTATGTAAATCACCATGAATAAGCGCTTCTTTTCTCGTTAAAAATTTATATTTATACTGTGCTACTTTTAATTTTAAATTTTTGTCACTCCATAGTTCATCCACCGCTAGTTGTAACTCTGGTTCATAATCATTCGTATTATAATGACTAAACGGATCTGTAAACACTAAATCTTCCGTGATTTTACTAAGATCTGGGTTTACAAATGCACCTTCTAGTACCCTTTTCTCTTCTGATTGTAAACCGAAATCTGAAGTATAAAACAACACATGTGCTAGAAAGCGACCAATATGTTGGGATAAAAGCGGGTACTCCTCTCCATCTATTAATCCTTTTCTTGCAATTGTTAGCCTTGATAAGTCTTCTATGACTGTTACTGCTAACTCTTCATCATGACTGTACACTACCGGCACATATTCCGGCACATACTTCGCAAAAATTTGTAATGCTTTACTTTCAATCGTCGCTCTTTTTATAGACAGTGGCCAGCTCTCACCAACTACTTTCGCATATGGCAGTGCTTGTTTTATTATAATAGACTTCTCTCCATCATCTAATTTGAACACGTAATTTAAATTTCCATCTCCAATTTCATGACAAACTACATTTGCTTTCTTTTCAAAATAACCGTGTTCTTTCGCATATTGTATAGCTGTCGTTTCAGTTAATGAATAATATCCCATCGTCTTCTCCCCCTTTTTTAATTCAGAGGTTTTTCTGACGTAGAAAAACCTCTTTCCACAAAGAAAGAGGTTTGAAGTTTATCTTCTCCCCTCTTATCTGCCAGAAAGATTTACTTTCTGCTGGAATTAGCACCGTGCCTTTTGGCGTAAATAAACGCCCCATTTCACAATGGTATTACGGTCGGTTGCTGGGCTTCATCGGGCCAAATCCCTCCACCTGCTCTTGATAAGAGTTGTATAATTTTTTGAATTTTTAACTTTATGTTGAAGACTATACCAAGAATAAAAATCACTTGTCAACATTTTATTTGTATAATTCTGGACGACGATCTGCAAAAACTGGAATTCCTTTGCGTACTTCTTTAATTTTCTCAAAATGAAGCTCTCCCAATAAAATTGATTCTTCTTCATTCGCTTCTACAACAACTTCGCCCCAAGGATCGACAATTAAAGAATGACCGGCAAACTCATTATTCGGATCCTTTCCTGCCCTATTACATGCAACAACATAACACTGATTTTCAACTGCTCTTGCTTGCAATAACAAACGCCAATGCGCTAAACGAACCAATGGCCATTCTGCTACAACAAATAAAACTTTTGCACCTTTCGCAGTATGAACGCGCATCCACTCTGGAAAACGAATATCATAACAAATTGTGCCGGCGCACTCTACATCATCTAGCCTAAATTCACCTGTACTATTTCCAGCGATTAAATATTTATGTTCATCCATAAGCTGAAATAAGTGCACTTTACTATATTCATTGACTAGTTCTCCTTCCTTGTTTACCACATACATTGTATTTGTAACACCTTGTTCTGTTTGCTTCGCTATAGACCCACCGACAATATGTACACCATATTGCTTCGACCATTCTTTCAGCTTTTCTTTCGTTTGCAATCCATCCCTATCTGCAATTTCAGTAAGCCTCGTTAAATCATATCCCGTTGTCCATAGTTCTGGTAAGACAATCACATCTGGTCTTTCCTTCATCGCTTCGCTTATTTTATTTTTAGCATTCTCAATATTTTTTTCTACATCTCCAAAGACAATATCCATTTGAATACATGCGACTTTCATTTTGTCAGCCCCATTCTTAATTTTTTCTTTACAAAATACTGGAAAGATTATATCATTTGTCACTAGAATTGTAACAACTTTCAAAAGAGGTGGAAAGTATGAAATTATTTCAACCTTCTGAGATAGTAACATCATTGCCTACACAATTTTTTGCTTCACTTGTTGCAAAAGTTAACAAAGTCGTTGCAGATGGTCACGATGTTATTAATCTAGGTCAAGGTAATCCAGATCAACCAACACCGCAGCATATCGTAAAAGCTTTACAAGATGCTGCTGAAAAGACCATTCATCATAAATACCCACCATTTCGCGGACACGAAAGTTTAAAAGAAGCCGTGGCAACATTCTATCAACGCGAATATGATGTAGTAGTAAATCCAAAAACAGAAGTTGCTATTTTGTTTGGTGGAAAAGCTGGATTAGTAGAATTACCACTTTGTTTTACAAACCCTGGTGATACTATTCTCGTTCCAGATCCAGGCTATCCAGATTATTTATCAGGAGTTGCTTTAGCAAAAGCACAATTTGAAACAATGCCGCTTATTGCAGAAAATAATTTTTTACCAGATTATACAAAAATTGATGCCGCTACCGCTAAGCGTGCAAAGTTAATGTTTTTAAACTATCCAAATAATCCTACCGGTGCTACTGCATCAAAAGGTTTCTTTGATGAAACCATTCATTTTGCTAATGAACATAATATATTAGTCGTTCATGATTTTGCTTACGGTGCTATTGGATTCGATGGTCAAAAACCTGTTAGTTTCTTGCAAGCAGACGGTGCTAAAAATACAGGTATTGAAATTTACACTCTATCGAAAACTTTCAATATGGCTGGATGGCGCATCGCTTTTGCTGTGGGGAATGAAAGTGTGATTGAGACAATTAACTTATTACAAGATCATATGTATGTTAGTATTTTTGGTGCAGTTCAAGATGCTGCCCGCGAAGCACTATTAAGTTCACAGTCTTGCGTAATAGACCTTGTAAATAGTTACGAATCTCGAAGAAACGCTCTTGTTTCAGCTTGTCACTCAATTGGTTGGAATGTAGACATTCCAACAGGCTCATTCTTTGCATGGCTTCCTGTTCCGAAAGGATATACATCTGAGCAATTTTCTAATATTTTACTAGAAAAAGCACACGTTGCAGTTGCTCCTGGTGTTGGATTTGGTGAACATGGCGAAGGGTATGTCCGTGTTGGTCTCTTGCATACAGAAGATAGATTAAGAGAAGCCATTAATCGAATTAATAAATTAAATTTTTTCAAAAAGTAATTGACAACATGAAAAATATCTGACAAAATTCAGTTATCTTAAAAATTTAAACATTTCTAAATACTTCTTATCAAGAGCAGGTGGAGGGACGAGCCCGACGAAACCCGGCAACCGATCTACAATTGTAGACACGGTGCTAATTCTCGCAGCATTATGCTGACAGATAAGGAGCTGGTTGTAAAAAAACCTCTCCTTAGCTGAGAGGTTTTTTTATTTAACTAGGAGGTTTTAACAATGAGCGGAATTATAGCAACGTATTTAATCCATGATGATTCACATAACTTAGAAAAAAAAGCCGAGCAAATTGCACTCGGTTTAACAATTGGCTCTTGGACTCATTTGCCACACTTATTGCAAGAACAATTAAAACAGCATAAAGGCAACGTCATTCATGTTGAGGAACTAGCTGAACAAGAACATACCAATTCGTATTTACGTAAAAAAGTTAAACGCGGGATTATTAAAATCGAATATCCGTTATTAAACTTCAGTCCGGACTTACCAGCAATTTTAACAACTACATTCGGAAAGCTATCACTTGATGGTGAAGTGAAATTAATCGACTTAACATTTTCAGACGAGTTAAAACAATATTTCCCTGGTCCAAAATTCGGGATAGATGGTATTCGAAATCTTTTACAAGTGCATGAGCGTCCCCTTTTAATGAGTATTTTTAAAGGAATGATTGGACGAAATATTGGGTATTTAAAAACGCAATTACGCGATCAAGCAATTGGTGGTGTAGATATAGTAAAAGATGATGAAATATTATTTGAGAATACATTAACACCACTTACGAAACGCATTGTATCTGGAAAAGAAGTTTTACAATCCGTATATGAAACATACGGACATAAAACGTTATATGCCGTAAATTTAACAGGACGAACTTTTGATTTAAAAGAAAATGCGAAACGCGCAGTGCAAGCTGGGGCAGATATTCTATTATTTAATGTATTTGCTTACGGACTAGATGTACTACAATCACTTGCAGAAGATGATGAAATCCCAGTTCCTATTATGGCACACCCTGCTGTAAGTGGTGCTTATTCATCATCCAAGTTATATGGAGTTTCCTCTCCATTATTACTAGGAAAGCTACTACGTTATGCTGGGGCTGACTTTTCATTATTCCCATCTCCATACGGAAGTGTTGCACTAGAAAAAGAGGAGGCTCTTGCCATCTCAAAACATTTAACTGAAGACGATGCATTTTTCAAGAAGAGTTTTTCTGTTCCGTCTGCTGGTATTCACCCTGGTTTCGTTCCCTTTATTGTACGAGATTTCGGTAAAGATGTTGTTATTAATGCTGGCGGCGGGATACATGGACATCCAAGTGGGGCGCAAGGGGGCGGTAAAGCTTTCCGTACTGCAATTAATGCTACTTTGCAAAATACACCACTCCATGAAGTAGATGACATAAATTTGCATAGTGCACTACAAATATGGGGAAATCCCTCTCATGGGGTGAAATTATGAGTATTCAAGTATTTTGTGATTTCGATGGCACGATTACAAATAATGATAACATTATGTCCATTATGGAAAAATTCGCACCACCAGAAGCCGAAGAAGTAAAGAATAGAATTTTATCACAAGAGCTGTCTATTCAAGAAGGTGTTTCTCAATTATTTCAATTAATACCTACTAGTCTACACGATGATATGATTCAATTTTTAATAAAAACTGCTGAAATCCGTAGTGGTTTTCATGAATTTATACAATTTGTAAATGAAAATAACATTTCTTTTTACGTTATATCAGGTGGAATGGATTTCTTCGTCTATCCACTCTTACAAGGAATCATTCCAAAAGAGCAAATTTACTGTAATGAAACAGACTTTTCAAGTGAATTCATTACAGTTAAGTGGCCTCATCCTTGTGATCATCATTGTCAAAATCATTGCGGATTATGCAAATCATCTTTAATCCGTAAATTAAGTGATACGAATGACTTCCATATTGTGATTGGAGATTCAATTACTGATTTACAAGCTGCGAAACAAGCAGATAAAGTATTCGCTCGCGACTTCCTTATTACAAAGTGTGAAGAGAATTATATTGCTTATACACCGTTTGAAACATTTCACGATGTTCAAACCCAATTAAAACATTTGTTGGAGGTGAAATCATGAAACAACTTTTTCGTCAATGGTATGACTTAAGCGAGATAAAAAAAGAATTAACAACACGAAATTGGTTTCCAGCAACGAGTGGTAATATTTCTATAAAGGTTAGTCATGAGCCACTTACTTTTCTTATTACAGCAAGTGGTAAAGATAAAACAAAAACTACTCCAGATGATTTTCTATTAGTAGATCATCTAGGGGTTCCCGTATTAGAGACTGAATTACGCCCTTCAGCAGAAACAATATTGCATACACATATTTATAACAATACGAATGCTGGGTGCGTACTTCATGTTCATACAACTGATAATAATGTCATCACAAATTTATATAGTGATGCAGTCACCCTTCAAAATCAAGAAATTATTAAAGCTCTCGATATTTGGGAAGAAGGTGCAACAATTCACATTCCTATTATCGAAAACCATGCCCATATCCCAACGCTTGGAGAAAACTTCCGAAAGCACATACAAGGAGATTCGGGAGCAGTATTAATTCGTAACCACGGTATTACCGTATGGGGCCGAGATAGCTTTGATGCAAAGAAAAGATTAGAAGCTTATGAGTTTTTATTCCAATTTCATATAAAACTATTATCAATTCAAGGAGGCGTTTCTAATGGCGCAAATTCGTATTCATGAAGTAAATACTCGCATAGAAAATGAAGTAGAAGTATCTAAATTTCTACAAGAGGAAGGCGTTTTATATGAGAAATGGAACATCTCTAAACTTCCTACTTATTTAAATGAAAATTATTCGTTAACAGATGAAAACAAGGCTGAAATATTAGCTGTGTTTTCAAAAGAAATCGCTGATGTTTCAGCTCGCCGAGGTTATAAAGCACATGATGTAATTTCACTTTCAAATAGCACACCTAACCTTGACGAATTATTAATTAATTTCCAAAAAGAACACCATCATACCGATGATGAAGTTCGCTTTATTGTTAGTGGACATGGCATCTTTGCCATTGAAGGAAAAGATGGCAAATTCTTTGACGTTGAACTTGAGCCAGGCGATCTCATATCTGTTCCAGAAAATGCAAGACACTATTTTACCTTGCAAGATGATCGTCAAGTTGTAGCTATTCGTATTTTTGTTACAACTGAAGGCTGGGTTCCAATTTATTAAGGTAGTTAGTTGAATAAAAGAACTTGGATCCCCTTTTCCAACCTTTTATTCACTCTACATATATACATCCTCCTATGGAACAGGCTTATTTCAAAAAATGAAATAAGCCTGATTTTTTATGTACCTAACCATACGATTCCTTTCGTTCAAAAAAAACAACCTCCCCCTTCTATTTTTTAAGTGTATTTCTGAACACTTTTTGAACATTTATTGAACTTTTTTTGAATTTTTTCTGAAAATTCTGTTTTACGTATGGTATACTACTATTAAATAAAAAGGAAAAGAATATCGCAAACAGAGGGGGATAATCATGAGTTTACTTATCGCACTTATACTAGGGGTTACGTGTGGAGCACTTCCTGTTATTCTAGGAGCTATTATGGAAGAGTTAGAAGTTGGTGTTTTAGGTTTTGTCGCATCTTGTGTAAGCGCTTTATTTTTCGGTTTATTCGGCGCTATTCCTGTTTCAATTCTGTGTGCATTTTATATAGTACGCCATGCTCGTGCAAAACAATTTGGTCCTAATCACATCGCGCAAGTTATTCCATTCCCAATTGAACGATGCCGCCGAGCTTCTAGCTTATAATTATAAAAATTAAATATACCTAAATAAATAAAAGTCCTCAAATGAGGACTTTTATTTATTTTCTTCTAGAAATTGAAACAATTCTTGTAAATGTAGGACATCTTCACTATAGCTAACAGATACGTGACATATACCGTCAATCTCTGCTTGCATATAAAGATCAACCCCATCTCGATCATATTTCAATGCCAAATAAAAATCCATTTCTTCTAACATCTTTTTTGAAGCTCGAATAACATAATGCCCCTTCTCATCTCTTCCATATTCGAATTCCGGCTCAAAATCATATTTTTGTTTAAAAGCTTCTTTTTGTTTTGCACTAATTTGTATACAAGTTGTTCGCTGAACAGTATCAATCATCTCATCAAATTTTTGAAGATCCATCTCATTTACCCCCTTATGTATTTTTTGTATAAAACTTGTGTTCCGCTATTCTCTTCCCCATCTTTCATTAACTCCTCATACAATTCCTTCGCCAAACTTAAACCTGGCACTGGCAATTGCAATTTTTCAGCCTCATCTAAAGCTATCTTCATATCTTTCATAAAATGCTTTACATAAAACCCTGGTTCAAAATCTCCCTTTAACATTCGGGGAGCTAAGTTACTCAATGACCAGCTACCTGCTGCTCCCGTTGAAATACTCTCTAATACTTTATCTGGGTCTAGTCCAGCTTTTTTCGCATAAGCAACAGCTTCACATACTCCAATCATGTTAGAAGCAATCGCAATTTGATTGCACATTTTTGTATGTTGTCCACTTCCAGCTGGTCCTTGCAACTGAATATTTGTCCCTAGTTTTTCAAATAACGGTAAACATTTTTCATATATTTCTTTTTCGCCACCGACCATAATTGCTAGCCTTGCTTCTTTCGCACCAACGTCTCCTCCAGATACAGGCGCATCTAACGTATATACATTCTTATTTTTACCGGTTTCGTTAATACGTTTTGCCAATGTTGGTGTAGATGTCGTGAAATCAATTGCTATCGTACCTTCATTTGCATTCTCCAAAATTCCATCTATCCTAAAATACACTTCTTCTACATCATGTGGATATCCAACCATAGTCATTACAACATCAACTTGCTTCACTAACTCTTTCGGTGTATCACACCAATTCGCACCATCTTGCACTAAAGAGTCTGTCTTCGTTTTCGTTCTATTATATACATATACTTTATAGCCGTCTTGCATTAAATGACGCACCATACTTTTTCCCATTACACCAATACCGATGAAACCTATTGATACATTTTTACGTTCCATTTTCTCATCCCCTTTGTTCTAATAAATCACTTACCATCTTTCGAAACTCATTATTAAAATCATCATCTATACTATTTTTCACATTTGAAAATAATATAACAAAAGTGCCTTTTTCTTTATTAAAATTATTGAAAGTGTTCCAACCAGATAGTACACCATGATTATGAAAATAATCCGGATATATGTAAAAACTATATGCATATTTTCGTTCTGTTGAAGGTGAAAACATCGCTTGTCTACTTTGTTCAGAAAGAAGTTTCCCATTTATAATCGCTTCGTCTAACTTCTTCATATCACCAACTGTCGTATACATCTCACCGCACCCGTATAACCACTCCATTAACAATTTTTGTGCAGGTTCAAGTACATTCTCTTTCTTTACATATCCTTTAGTAAAATGCTGATCTCCCTGAACCATATTTCCCATACCAGATTCATGCATTTCTGCTTTAGTAAATATATTTTCTTTTATGTAATCTCCTAAAGGTTTTTTTGATATACTTTCTATAATATAGGCAAGCACCATATAATTATAATCTGTATATCTCCAACCTGAGCCTGGTGGAAATTCTAATTTTTGACTTCCAATCCAATTTACTAAATTTATACGAGAAGCGGCATTCACTTTCCCTTTTCCACTTTCCGGTAAACCTGATGTATGTGTTAACAAATGATATAAAGTAATATTTTTATCTACTGGAAAAGAGGGAATATATTTATTTACATTATCTTGAATATTTAACTTCCCTTGTTCCTGCAGCTGTAAAATAGATGTTGCCACAACGGTTTTCGTAATAGAACCGACACGATATTTTGTTTGAGGCGTATTCTCTATCTTATATTGAACATCAGCATATCCATATCCTTTATTCAATATAACATGCTCTTTATCTGTTACTAAAACTGTCCCATTAAATTGCTTTCCTATTAAATATTGATCTAACTTTTGAGATATACTAGCATAATCAATTTGTTGTTCTTTTTTTTCTTCTATATTCTCCTGTACTTCTGATTCAATAGTAGGATTCACCTTAGTTGTCAATACAGTGCTTCCCTTTATATTGGGGTTATAGAAAAAATAGTATACTCCACCACAAACTACAGCAGACAGCGAAGCCATCGTCATTATTTTTTTTATCATGTTGTTCCTCCATAATTCCTTCGTTCAAAATCCCCCCTACATTCTATTATCAAACAATAAAAAAAAATCGCAACAATTTGTTGCGAAAAATCACTTTTTTTCTTTTCTATATACACACACTTGATTTTTTCCATTTTTTTTCGCTTCATATAATGCAATATCCGCTCGTTGCATTAATTCTTCTCTTGTAATCCCTTGTTCATATAACGCGACTCCAAAACTCGCTGTTAATTTCGAAATTCCGGAGAACTGCTTTGTTTCAATGAAAAATCGTAATGATTCCGCAACCTGAAATGCTTCTTTTTCTACTGTGTTAGTTACTAATATAATAAATTCTTCTCCTCCCCACCTTGCAAATACATGTTGGTGCTCCACTTTAGATTTCATAAGCTCTGCAAGCTGAATTAATGCTAAGTCACCAAAATCATGGCCATACGTGTCATTTACTGTTTTAAAATTATCTATGTCAAATAAAATAAGTGCTATTTTTTCATCGTTACGCATTGCATTATCCCATTCTGCCTCTAGTATTTGTTGGAACTTCAAACGATTATAAATCTCTGTTAACGAATCTATCATAGCAAGCCTTTCTTGTTCTTGATAGATTTCATCTAATTCTGTAATCTCTGTACACTTCACAATAAATCTTGATAAATCTTCTGGCAGTGGTGTCGCGCGCAATAAAAAAGTTGACACTTCCCCTTCATAATTGGACATCTTAATTCTTCTATCATATGATAATGTATCATCTAACCATGTTATATCGTGAGTTGTTGAATAGTATCCGTTTTCTCTAATAAAATGTTCAGCAAATACTAAATGTTGCTCACGATAGGCAAATAAATTTTCATATCCGAAAAACTCTAAAAAATTTGTATTACAATCAACAATCTCATCGTCTTCTACTATAAATAATAGATCATTTTGAAAATCAAACATCGTTTGAAGTAATTCTTGTTGCAAACTTACTTGCCGCACTAAAGAACGCTGATACAAACTCTTATTCACTTCCTCTAACACCATTTGTGGAGTCACAGGAGCTATCACAATATTACGTATTCCTAACGTAAGCACCTCTGCAAACTCGCTTGTTATCTGTTGATCCCAAATGACAATAAATGTACTCTGTGGATTATACATATTCTTTATATATTTTATTTGAGAAAAATCTGTTACATACATAATTACAATATGTGGTTTTGTTCTCTGAAACAATAATTCTCCTTCTTCAAAACTATTTGCTATAAACATACATTTTGGATGAATATTTTCTATCGTTTGTTGATGTGTACATCCATTTTCTATATAAAGGACATTTAACTGAAGATCTTGTAATACATTTTGGAAAACCGTATTCTCTAATAAAAAATGTAGTATGTTCATCACTAGTCTTCACTCACTTCATATATCTTGTTCTACTGCATTCCTCACAAACATTTTATAAAAAGACTGTTCTCTAAATACTTTAATGAGTGAGGGATACATATTAACAAGCTAATTGAGAATGCTCTTTTCGCTTTTTCTCTATAAATTCCTTTTCTAGTGTATGATTATAGGAATTGTATCGTTTGTATGAATGCCCTAGCTTCCTCTTTAAAACTTGACAATTAAAATAAAGATATTATATTCTTAAATTCGACAACTTACAAAATGTAAGTAGAATATATTACATGTATTTTTTTATAATTTGATATGTTACTTGGAGGATATATAATGACAAACGACAACTTTTTTAATGTTCTATACGAACGCACATCTACACGTGCATTCAACCCAGAGAAAGAAATTTCATCTACAGAGTTACACGAGATTTTAAAGGGAGCTGCTCAAGCACCTTCTGCTTGGAACTTGCAGCACTGGAAATTCCTTGTATTCCAAGGTGAAGATGTACAGAAACGATTGCATCCAATTGCTTATAACCAGCAACAAATACTTGATGCTTCTGCTGTAGTCGCTATTTTAGGTGATTTAGAAGCTTATAAAAACGTTGAACCAGTTTATGGTCCAATTGTAGAACAAGGATTTATGAAAGAAGAAGCAAAAGAACGCTTAGCTAAAAATATTGAGTCTGCATATGCTCGTGAGCAATTTCCAAGAGATGCAGCCTTTTCAAATGCATCTTTAGCAGCAATGCAACTTATGCTTGCGGCTAAAGCAACTGGCTGGGATACTTGTGCTATTGGTGGTTTCAACCCACAAGCACTTACAGAAGAATTCAATGTTTCATCTCGTTACGTACCAATTATGCTTATTACAATTGGTGAATCAACTTTAAAAGGTCATCCTGCACCACGAATGAGCGTAGAACAAGTGAGTGAATGGGCAAAATAATAAAGTGAAACTATAATCGGTTTTTATGGACAGTTAATCCTCCGCCTAACTTCTTTGCTTTCGCTGAATTTTGAGGTGGGGGGCTTACTGCTCTTTAATACAGAATAAAAAAGAAACGAAGGTAATTTCATTACCTTCGTTTCTTTTTTATTCTGTCACACATCCGTAATATTACAATGTATTATTCGACATCTATACATAAAAAAACAGTAAACTTCATGCTATTCCCATACACATAAATGGCGTTTCGTGTCGAATTTTGTTAAAGTATCGAAATATAACCGTGTGTTTTTGTTACAATTATGATACAATGATAACAAATAGATAACAAGAGAGGGATTTTCATTGAGTTCATACGGAAGCTTTATCGCACTTTTAAGTTACATAGTAACTGTACTGCTGTTATATTTTATTGGCGATGCTACAAACATATCAGTGTTACAATTCCCAAAAGAAGAAGCGTTCAAATTAGACGCAGAAAAATATACTGCAAGATCCATTGCACCACTACTCTTAGCTCTCCCTGTATATATCATCGTTTTATATAAAAGTAAAAAAGTGTAAAGCCTACCTATTTCATTCATTTCGGTGGTCTTTACACTTTTTTGTGATATTTCCCCTATTTTAAACATCATTCCGTACTAAACACCCAGCTAGTCTTTTAAAATGAGAAAATCCCCCAGAAAAAATTCCACTCTCTGTCCAGTCACTCACTACCGAACTTACATAGATTATAAGTGTGAAGGGGGTGATGAGGATTATGTTTGGATCATTTGGATGCTGTGATAACTTTAGAGACTGTCATCATCGTGAAAGAGAGTGCGACCATCGTGACCATCGCGAGAAAGAGAGAGAGGAAGTTAGACCACAACGACCTGCTGTATGTAACGTGCTTGCTAACATTTCAGTTGGAACAGAACTTTCTCTTTTAAGCATTAGAGGTAACGGAACATTCAACAATGTAATTTTTGAAGGTTTCGCTAACGGCGTTGCTCTTTTCTCTGCTTTAGCTCGTAATAACAAAGACGATAAAGATAATAATAAAGACGATAAGAACAATCAAAATCGAAATACTTTTACTGGTATTTTACGTGTATGCCCAACTGATATCGTTGCTATCGCTATCTAATTCCGTTCCTTATCCTCTATAGTAAGAAAATAAGATTTACTTTTCTCATAGAAAAAACCTGAGACCGATTTCAAATCGACTCAGGTTTTTTTATTGATTATATGCTTTTAACTAGTTCAACAACTTCTTCTGCAGTTGACATCATTAATGCTTTTTCTGCTAATGTTTCCATTTCTGCTTTTGACAACTTGCTTAGTTGTGTTCTTGCAGGAAGAATAGATGTTGCACTCATACTGAACTCATCTAAACCTAATCCTAATAATAATGGGATAGCAAGTGAATCTCCCGCCATCTCACCACACATACCAGCCCATTTGCCTTCTTTATGAGCCGCATCGATAACCATTTTTACAAGACGTAAAATAGATGGGTTATATGGTTGGTATAAGTAAGCTACTTGTTCGTTCATACGGTCTGCAGCCATTGTGTATTGGATTAAGTCATTTGTTCCGATAGAGAAGAAATCAACTTCTTTTGCGAATTGATCTGCTAATACTGCTGAAGCTGGGATTTCAACCATCATACCGACTTCAATAGAATCAGAAACAGTTGTACCCGCTTCTACAAGTTTCGCTTTCTCTTCTAATAAGATTGCTTTCGCTTGACGGAACTCATCAAGAGTTGCAATCATTGGGAACATAATTTTTAAGTTACCGTATACGCTAGCACGAAGTAATGCACGAAGTTGTGTGCGGAACACATCTTGCTCATCAAGACATAAGCGAATTGCACGGTATCCTAAGAATGGGTTCATTTCTTTTGGTAAATGTAAGTATGGAAGCTCTTTATCTCCACCGATGTCAAGTGTACGAACAACAACAGGTTGACCTTCTTTTACACCTTCAAGAACTGCTTTATACGCTTCGAACTGCTCTTCTTCTGTTGGAAGATTGTCACGGCCCATGTATAAGAATTCTGTACGGTATAAACCAACGCCTTCTCCGCCATTATCGATAATACCTTGTACATCATTTGGTGTTCCGATATTTGCAACAAGCTCAACGTGATGTCCATCACTTGTTACAGTAGCTTGGTCTTTTAATTTTGCCCATTCAGTTTTTTGCTCTTCAAATTTCGCTTTCTTTTCTTCAAAAGAACGAAGAGTTTCTTCTGATGGATTTACAATTACTTCTCCATCTAAACCGTCGATGATTACGATATCGCCGTTTTGGATTTTCTCCATAACAACTTTCGTACCAACAACTGCAGGAATTTCCATAGAACGAGCCATAATTGCAGAGTGAGATGTACGTCCACCGATATCAGTTGTAAAACCTTTTGCATACTTACGGTTTAACTGAGCTGTATCAGATGGTGTTAAATCTTCAGCAATGATGATTACTTCTTCAGAAATTGTACCAGGGTTTGAGAAGTTAATTCCTAGTAAATGTGCAAGAACGCGTTTTGTTACGTCACGAATGTCCGCAGCACGTTCTTTCATATATTCGTTATCCATGTTTTCAAACATAGAAATAAACATTGATGCAACTTCATCCATTGCAAATTCAGCATTTACTTTTTCACTATTTACTTTATCTTTTACTGGGTTTACTAGTTCTGGATCATTTAACACTAATAAATGTGCTTCAAAGATCGCAGCTTTATCGGCACCCAGCTCAGCAAAAGCATGGTCCTTAATTGCTTCTAATTCAGTTTTTGCTTTCTCAAGCGCAGCGTCTAAGCGTGCAATTTCAGCAGCTTCGTTTGTAATTGATTTCTTTTCGATGTTAAATTCAGGATTCTCAAGTCTGAAAGCCTTTGCAATAGCAATCCCACTTGATGCAGCGATCCCTTGAATGTTAAGAGTCATTATTCTCCTAATCCTTCGTTTTTCATAGTTTCTTCGATAGCTGCTAGTGCTTGAGCTGCATCATCACCATTTGCAGTGATTTTAATTTCTGCGTTTTGTTGAATGCCTAAAGACATAACGCCCATGATTGATTTTAAGTTAACGTTTTTTCCGTTATACTCTAAGTTAATGTCAGAACCAAATTTGCTTGCAGTGTTTACAAGTAGAGTTGCTGGACGAGCATGAATTCCTGAGTCGCTAGTTACTTTAAAGATTTTTTCCATGATAATTTATCTCCTTTAAATTACAGTATTTTTTTAGTTGTATAGACGTGAGTACTACATCATCTATTGTATATAATAGGCGATGTTCGGTCAACCACATCGCCTATTATAATTATAAACATTTTGCGTCAAATTCCTACTGAATGTCAATAATAGCGTTTTCGCCCTTCTTAACATTTCCATCTTTTTTCAATTCGACTTGTTGTCCTTGTTGTAAATTCGTAAAGACAATTGGTGTAATGATAGATGGTGCATTTTCTTTTACAAATGCAAGATCTACTTTTAATAATGGTTGTCCTTGTTTCACTTTGTCGCCTTGTGCTACAAGTGCTTCAAAACCTTCACCATTTAATTTTACAGTATCAATACCGAAGTGGATTAAAATTTCTTTTCCGCCTTCAGATTGAATACCAATCGCATGCTTTGTAGGGAATACGTTGACGATCTCACCGTTAACTGGAGAAACTACTGTTCCTTCTGTTGGCTCGATTGCAAATCCGTCTCCCATCATTTTTCCTGAGAATACTTGATCAGGTACTTCTGTAATCGGTAAGATTTTCCCTTCAATTGGTGATACGATTGTTTCGTTTTCATCAACTTGTTTAGGAGTTTCTTCTACCTTTACAGGCTCTTCTTTTTCAACATGAGGTGTACGACCTGACATAATATCATGAATTTGTGATTTTAATGTGTCAGATTTCGGTCCAAAAATAGCTTGAATGTTATTTCCAACTTCAAGTACACCAGCTGCTCCAAGCTCTTTTAAGCGATCTTTGTTTACATTCTTTTGTTCGTTAACTTGAACACGTAAACGAGTAATACAAGCGTCTAAAGAAGCAATGTTTTCTTTACCACCAAGTGCTACTAATACTTCACGTGGAAGTTCTCCTGCTTCTGTTTTACCTGCGCCGTCATTTGCATTTGCTACTTCACGACCAGGTGTTTTTAAATCCCATTTACGGATTGCAAAGCGGAATCCGAAGTAGTAAATAACTGCTAGTACAAGACCAACAATAATTACCCACCACCATGCTGTACGGCCTGGCAGTACACCGAATAACATAAAGTCGATTAAACCACCAGAGAATGTCATACCAATTTTAACACCTAAAATTTGCATTGTCATAAATGATAGACCAGCGAATACTGCGTGAATTCCGAATAGTACTGGTGCTACGAATAAGAATGAAAATTCAAGTGGTTCTGTAATACCTGTTAAGAAAGATGTTAATGCAGCAGAACCTAAAATACCAGCTGCTAATTTTTTATTTTCTGGACGTGCTTCATGGTACATTGCTAATGCTGCTGCTGGAAGACCGAACATCATGAACGGATACTTACCAGTTGTAAATGTACCTGCTGTTAATTCTACACCGTCTTTTAACTGTGCCATAAAGATTTTTTGGTCACCACGGATTAATTCGCCAGCTGCATTTGTATACTGACCGAATTCGAACCAGAACGGTGAATAGAAAATATGATGTAATCCAAATGGAATTAATGAACGTTCAATTAAACCGAATATGAATGCTGCTAATGTTCTATTTGCATCAATCATTTGATGTGAGAACGTATTTAAGCCACCTTGAATGTATGGCCAAATGAAACACATGATTATACCTACTACTAAAGAGAATGTTGCAGTTGCGATCGGTACGAAACGCTTACCTGCGAAGAAACCTAAGTATGATGGTAATTCAATGTTGAAATATTTATTGTAGCAATATGCCGCTACTATACCGACGATAATACCACCAAACACTCCCGTTTGTAGCGTTGGAATTCCTAATACATTTGCATATGCTGGATCTGTAAATCCAATTTTTACTGGGTCTGCTCCAGAACTTGTTACTTTCACTAGCTTATCTACTTCTAAGAACACACTCATCGTTTTGTTCATAATTAAGTAGCCGACGAACGCTGCTAATCCAGCTACTCCGTCTCCACCAGCTAAACCAATTGCTACCCCAACTGCGAATAATAATGCAAGGTTAGCGAAAATAATATCACCAGATTGTTCCATAATTTTTGCTACCATTACGAACCAATCTGCTTTTAAAGCAGGAATAACATTTGTTAACTGTGGATTTTGAAATGCATTACCAAATCCAAGTAAAATACCTGCTGCCGGTAAAATCGCTACTGGAAGCATTAACGCTTTTCCGACTTTTTGAAGAACACCAAAGATCTTCTTAAACATGGAAACCCTTCCTCTCTTATCTATATTGATACCTTCCGACAAACGCCAAAAAGACATGAGGAAAAAAAGATAGAACGATAGCTATACAAAGGGTAGTATATCCCTTTCTCAAGCTTACATTCCTTGCTTTTCTCCACTCATGCCTGATCGAATCAGTAACACGTGTCAAAAATAGGTTTACGTATAAGTTCACTATAATTAAGGCAAACGTTTTCGTTACTTACCTTAATGTGTTTGTCGAAATTTGTATAACTTTGCAATAGTTATTATACATAACTATTGTAAGCGATTCAATGATTTTTTTTAACGTTTTCATTTTAGACAAAAATATATGTCTTTTTACACATGCTCTGCTTTCACTAAGCGCTGCAGGTGCATCGTTAAATATATGCTCTCTGCTTCATACACAGGAAGTTGCAATTCTTTTTGCATGACCTTAACTAGCTTCCAAGCTAAATTATAACAGACAGGATATTCTGCCTTTAATAAATCAGCAAAACTTTGTGATTCCTCTACTTTTTCCCCTTTTTTTACCCGTTCAATTGCGTATTGTAAATGGCGGATAAGGCGTAAATAGTGGATACTTTCTTGGTCTAATGTAATTTGTAAGTTTGTCTCAATTAAAGATACGAGCTGTGCAATGAGACGGGAGTTTTGATTAACTGAAGATAAATCTGAATTTGTAAGCGAACTGTAAATATGGAGTGCAATAAAACCAATTTCTCCTTCTGGCAATGTAATTTGTAAACGAGAATTTAAAAGGTCTACAACACCTTCAGCAATTTCATATTCCTCTGGATAGAGCATTTTCGTTTCAACTAAAAAAGGATTATCAATTGTAAGTCCTTGTTTTAAACGCTTAATCGCAAAAGAAATATGATCTGTTAAAGCGATATGAATATGTTCATTCAATGGTGATTTTGCTTTTTCTTGAATGTAGAACATAATATCATTCATTAATTCAATTAGTTTTTCACTCACATGCGGCACTAACAGTTTGTATTGTTCACGATCACGTTCATTTTTTAAAACAAACATTTTTTCAATTTGTTCTTGCTCCAATACATCTTTCGCTTTTTTCCCAAATCCAATCCCTTTACCAATCACTACTACTTCCTCATGTTCAGGATGGCTAGCAATGATGACATTATTATTTAAAACTTTTTTAATTTCTAGATAATTATTCATATAACACCACCCTCGTACTTAAATAGCCTGCTTTTATGTTACAGAACATTCTTCTTTGTCGTCAATGTAAAACATCTACCATTTCATAAAAATTCATTTTTTAGACATGTTTATATATGATGCGTATAATGTAAGAGCAACTGTACATAGAAAGGAGATAACAACATGATTAAAATGTTTGTAAGTGATATCGATGGTACAATGATGCAACACGGAGGGCTAATTGACGAACAAGATATTGTAGCACTTCGTAGTCTTGCTGAGCAAAATGTTATTCTTTGTTTCGCTTCTGGCCGATTGGATAATGAAATTGCAGACTTAATGAAAGCTGTAAATACAAATTTCCATCGTATTAGTGTAAATGGTGTTTTCGTGTACACACATGAAAACAAGCAACTATTATCCGCAACATTTGATTCGAGTATTCTACCTGATCTGTTAGCAATGACAAATGAAGATCCTTATTTTCGTTATGTAAGTGATGAGCATAATTATTACATTGAAGAGAAAACACCGTTCATTCATGAGCTTGAACAACAAGTAACGATGACTTCTGTTGAAGAACCGCATCTATTACAGAAAATTGATGATACAATTTTCCCAAATAAAATCTCTGTCGGTGGAACAAAGGAAAGCTTACAACTCCTTCAGAAAAAAATTGATGAAAAATTCCACGGAAAAGTTAGTACATTCATTTCAGCAGAACAATGTTTAGATGTAATGCCACCTAATATTAGTAAAGGGGCTGCTATTTCTGTTTTATTAAAAGAGTTTCAACTACAACCAGAGGAAGTTGCTTGCATAGGGGATTCTTATAATGATATCCCGATGTTTTCTTTAACTCCTCACAGTTTTGCTATGTCTCAAGCAGATGAAGCAGTAAAAGAACACGCTCACTATGTAGTAAATACAGTTAAAGATGCTGTTAACCACGTAATTACTCATAATAAAAATACGACTCACTCCTTGTAAGGATGAGTCGTATTTTTTCTTTACATGTTAAACAATTTGACATTAACTGTACTTCACGAACTGAAATATATTATTTGTTACGTGCGATGTTTGTAATAAACTTATAACGATCCCCACGATAAATACATTTCACATACTCTAACGGTACTTCACCTTCTGAATATGACCATTGACGCATTACAAGCACTGGCGCCTTTTTAGGAATATGCAGATGTTCAGCTTCATTATCCGTTGCAATTGAAGCTTCAATTGATTGAGTAGCGCTAACAAGTTTAAAGCCCAGTTTTTTCTCTAAATGTTCATATAAAGATTGTTGCAATATTTCTTCGTTAATATCTTTTACAAGAGCTGGCGACAAATATGTCGTCTCAAAAGCAATCGGTTCATCATCAGCTAAACGTATACGCCTCACTTCATAAACCGACTCTCCCTCCTGTATTCTCAACCGGTCTGCTATTTTCGCAGTAGCTGGAACTAGGCGGAAACTAAGTAATTGACTACTTGGGTTCATCCCACGAGAAATCATATCTTCTGTGAATCCCGTCATTCCTTGCAATTTTTGTTCCACTTTCGGAAGTTGGACAAACGTACCGATTCCACGTTTCCGATATAAATAACCTTGTTCCACTAAATTATTAATCGCCTGTCTGATTGTCATACGACTCACTTCGAACTTATCGCAAAGTTCATTCTCAGATGGGATTTTATCTCCCGGCTTCCATTCGCCGTCCTCAATTAGCTGTTTCACCCACTCTTGAATCTGATAATAGATCGGAAATGGTGAATACTTGTCGATGTTCATCAGCAATCGCCTCACTGCATAAAGATAGAGCTTCTTGATCAGCGATTACGGTTACATTCGGATGACGTTGTAAAACTGTAGCAGGACACGCTTCGCTATATTCACCTTGCAATAATTCTTTCACAGCTTCTGCCTTTTTAGAACCCATAGCAACAAGTAGAATTTGTTTCGCTTTCATAATGCTTCCAATTCCCATTGTAATCGCATGCGTTGGCACATCTTCTTCTTTTTCGAAGAAGCGAAGGTTTGCTTGGCGTGTAGATTCTGTTAATTCAACAATGTTTGTTGGAGAATTAAACAGTGTTCCTGGTTCGTTAAATCCGATGTGACCGTTTTCACCGATTCCAAGAATCTGTAGGTCAACTGGGTTAGCAGCTAGAATGCCCTCGTAACGTTTGCACTCTTCCTCTAAATCACTTGCCATCCCGTTTGGTACATAAGTTTGTTTAAATGGAAGATGATCAAACAACTGTTCTTGCATGAAATAGTGATAGCTGTTTTTATCTTCATGTGGTAAATTTACGTACTCATCTAAGTTTACAGTGGTTACACGGCTTGTATCAAGTTTATTTTTTCGCATTTCTGCATAAATACCTAATGGAGAGCTTCCTGTAGCCATTCCTAATGTTGGATTTTCTTTTGTTTTTACAACTTCTTCAATTAATTTATATCCTGCTTCTGCTAGTTCTTCTGGAGTTTTTACAACAAGAATATTCATCTAATTACTTCCCTTCCTTCATATGAATTCCTAAACGAACCGTATCATATACATGTAAATCTTCATTCATCACAACAAAGTCTGCATCTTTTCCTACCGCTAATGCACCTTTATGATTTAATCCAAACTCTTCTGCTTGGTTAACTGATGTCATCAGTACTGCATCTTCGATTGAACAACCTGTAAATTCAATTACATTTCGGAAAGCTTGATCCATTTTTAGAATACTACCAGCTAACGTTCCATCTTCTAATCGAGCACTACCATCTTTTACATGTACTGGCTGTCCGCCAAGCTCATATAATCCATCTTCAAGACCTTTTGCACGCATTGCGTCAGTAATAACACTTACTTTTTTCGGTCCTTTTAATTTATATGCTAATTTCACCATATCAGGGTGAATATGAATACCATCTGTAATTACTTCAACCATTACATCTGGATTTAATAACACATGACCAACAACTCCTGGTTCTCGGTGATGTAATCCACGCATTTGATTGTATAAATGCGTTGCATGTGTAATGTTTCTATTTTTTAGTTGCGCATCAATTGCATCTGTATGCCCCATTGTGCCAACAACACCAGTTTCAGCAAGATACTGCTCAAACTCTAATGCACCTTCTTCTTCAGGTGCATATGTTACTAATTTAATTAGATTCCCGCTTGCTTCCTGCCATTGTTTAAATTGTTCAATATTCGCAGGAACAATATGTTCAAGTGGTTGTGCACCTGCACGTTTTTTTGAAACATACGGTCCTTCTAAGTGAATATATTCGAAATGTGCTCCTTTTTCTTTCGCTTCCTTCGCAGCATGTAGTGCCGCTTCGATTGCTTCTGGAGCTTGTGTCATTGTTGTTGGAAAGTAAGTTGTAACTCCTTCTTTTAACATTTCTTTACCTAGAGTTACTAATCCATCGCTATTTGCATCCATCGCATCAATATCGTATCCACCATGAATATGAACATCAATCATACCTGGAATCACAATCTTCCCTGCTGCATCTAAAACCGCTTCATTTTCTTGTGATACATATTGAGCCATCAAACCAATTTCTTTAATTGTTTCTGCGTAACGAATAAATCCGTTTTCCACTACTTCTTGACCTGTATAAATTTTGGCATTGATGACAACTTGCGTTTTCATTTTCATCGATCCTTTCCCATGAAATACCTACTTGTTATTATTACCTTATTCGCCTAATTCCATCTTAATATATGCACGAGTAGTTGTCTAGACATTCGAATGAAATTTCCTCTTTGTTTAACAAAAAGGAAACTTAGTACGTCTCTTGCAATTATAATATATGTTATTCAGTTTTCCAAAAAGGGAGAATATCCCCTATCATATTACTCACTTAAGTAATGGCATTAATCCACTAGAGCCTATTGTAATATGCTCGCCGTCTGTTTCCATTTCTACTGTACGTTTATTTGTTCCATATATCATTATACCATGCTGTTTTAAGCGTCTCACTACACTTTGATGCGGATGTCCATACGGATTTCTGCTTCCATATGAAAGAATCGCAAACTGTGGTTCTACTTTTTTTATAAACATTTCACTTGTTGAAGTATAGGAGCCATGATGTCCCACCTTTAACACATCTGCATGTACATCAAATTGCTTTAATATTTCAGTTTCCGTCCGCACATCAGCATCACCCATTAGTAAAAAATCCGCTTTTCCGTATCGTACCTTCAACACAATTGAAGATTCATTATTTTCATCTTTTGATTTCCCATTGTTTAATACTTGTATGGAAACATGCGGATCTAGCGGTATGTATTGTCCCTCTTTTACTGAAACGAAAGGAATTCCTCTTTTTTTAATATGATTCCGGTATGTGTGATACGTAAAAGAACTATATGTTTTTCCACTATCTAATATAAGCGATACCGGCATTTGCTCTACAATCGGAATAAGTCCTCCAATGTGATCCATATCAGGATGCGTACTGACGATAGCATCTAAATGGTTAATCCCTTTTTCGATTAGTTTTTGAATGATAACCTCTCCGGCTTCATAAGGTCCCCCGTCAATTAACATCGTTTGTCCATTTGGCAATGTGATAAGTGTCGCATCACCTTGTCCAACTTTTAAAAAACTCACTTTCATTTTACCAAAATGTTGCCGCTGCATATGTAAAGGAGACGCGGTATGAATAGACATCATATATCTTTTAGCCGATGCACTATTTAAAGAAAAGCATAACAAAACAGAAACTAACAATAAAATACCTCGCATACTTCTCATAACTCGTCTCCTTTTTTCAATTAGTATGGCACGGTATATAATTGATATACAAAAAAAGCTTAGCAAAATGCTAAGCTTTTATTTCGATATCTCCTGTAAAGAACCAAAGAATAAATCTGCTTCATTCATTTGTTCATTCTCTTCAGAAAGTGCCGGTAAATCATCTAATGTTTTCAATCCAAATGTATCCAAAAATTCTTTCGTTGTTCCATATAAAATAGGACGCCCTGGCCCTTCTGCTCTTCCCATTTCTTTTATAAGTAAGTGTGAAACTAACGTTTGTAACGCCTTATCGGTTTTCACCCCTCTAATCTCTTCCATTTCAGTCCTTGTAATAGGTTGACGATATGCCACAATCGCTAACGTTTCTAAAGCAGCCTGAGAAAGTGAAGCAGCTGTTGGGATATCTATTAATTTTTGATAGTACGAAGCATGTTCTTTCTTTGTAGCAAAACGATATACTTTTGCATACTGTACAATTTGCAAACCGCGGTGTGCACCTTCACATTCTTTTTGCATTTCTTCTAAAATATCGATTACTTCATTTCCTTCAATCTCAAGCACTTTCGCTATTTGTTCTGGATAAATCCCTTCATCACCAGAAACAAATAAAAGCCCTTCAATGACTGATTTCTGTTCTTTTCTATCCATTTTACGAGCTCCTTCCTCCAATTTTCTCCATAAAAATACACATCAAAAAACCGAATCACAATCAATGCGTTCGGTTCAATATTTTTTCTCTTGTTCCAAACGATACATTCAAACCTAGCATGAGATATATTATTCCCATCCCATTTTCCATACTAAATCTATGCAGATTTAGTAGAGCTTGATACGAAAATTTCATCAAAATTATGTTCTTGTTCAATTATGATTTGTTGATTTTTCATAAGCTCAAGAACCGCTAAAAATGTTACAACCATTATTTCCCGTTCATCATCAACAAACAAATCATAAAAACTTTGACGACCACCTTGTATTTCTAACTGTTTTAAAATATCAATCATGCGCTTTTCAATTGGTATTTCTTGACGAGTAATACGTGTTGTTACAGGTTTCTTTGCTTTTTTACGGCGCATTAATTTTTGAAATGCCGCTAGCATATCATATAACGTAACATCAAGAGGCAAGTTTGTCTCCTCTTCTTGTTGTAACGATGTAAAATCAATTGGCGGACGTGTATATAGCTGTGCTCTTTCTTGTTCTCTTTCTTTTAGCTCAGTAGCAACTTGCTTATATTTCTTATATTCAATTAACCTCTCCATCAATTCTTGACGAGGATCATCTATAAAGTCATCACCGTTATCAAGTACATCTTCTTCATGTTTCGGCAACAACATTTTACTTTTAATTTGTAATAAAGTCGCAGCCATTACTAAATACTCACTTGCAACATCTAACTGTAGTTCTTTCATCGTATGAACATAAGATAAATATTGCTCTGTAATTTCCGCTACAGGAATATTATATATGTCAATTTCATAACGATGTATTAAATGTAACAATAAATCTAAAGGCCCTTCAAAAGCCTCTACTTTAAAATTATACTGCACAAAGCATCCCACCACATTTTTTCTATAACAACATAAGTATAGAGCATACTCATGTTCTATCCAACCTTTTTAAGAAATTTAATTAAAAATAGACCTATGCCTATATCATCATGCCCACCGCTTCATATGATAACAGTGTAGTAAGAACAATGTAGGAGGTCAAAAAACTATGGGTCACGTTGATTGCGGTTTTAGCGGTGGGTTCGCATTACTTGTTGTATTGTTTATTTTACTAATTATTGTAGGGGCAGCTTGCTTCTGCTAATATGAACAATAACGACTAGGGACAATTCCCTAGTCGTTTATTGTTTATATTTCTATGATACACTTGTATTTATAACCGTTAAACAGGGGTGAAGAAAATGTATCCTACCGAATACATACAATTTTTAATTCATTTTCACGGAGATTATGATTATTTTGAATGCCACGAAACACTGGAAGAATATTGGAAAACAAAACCGAGAGGAAATCGTGATAATTATTTAGTCGGTCTTATTCAAATTGCAGTTTCTTTATACCATCAAAGACGCTCTAACTGGAATGGCTCAGAAAAGATGATGAAAAGCGCCATAACGATTTTAGAAAAAAACAGTGCACCTTTACTACGTTTAGGAATAAATCAGACACAACTTCTATGCTTACTCCAGGATAGATTGCAATCTATACAGAAAGAAGAGAGTTTTACACCGTTATTTTTACCGTTATCGGATACAGCATTAGAAAAGCACTGCATGGAATTATGTCAGAAACAAAACCTTCCTTGGAAAGACGTGAATGCTACTTCTAATGAATATATAATACATAAGCACACATTACGTGATCGAACAGAGGTCATCGCTGAACGAAACGAACAATTACAAAAAAGAAAGCAGAGATAATAAACCACTTATCTCTGCTTTTACGAATGTATATTTTGTTCTAGCCCTTTACACTTTTTGCAAAAACTTGCTGTTTGCTCATTTCCGCAAATTGTAAACTCAAGAAATTTACTCTTTAACTCTTGAACCATCTTCGTCCCAATACCCATATGACGATGAGACGGGTTCACACTCAAATGCTGAATTTCCAACACTTGATTCTCTTTTTTTACAATCCCCATTATCCCAACAAAATCTTCGTTTTGTTTCCACAAATACAATTGCCAATCATCCTTTGCTTCATAATCTTTCATAGTCAATTGTAATGTTTTCACATCTTTTTCAGTTGGCATAAATGAAAGAAGCCCCATTGCAATCTTTTCATAACTTTTTTTAAAACGAATTAACATAACCCTTATCCCTTCTTACAAAAGTTACAAACTATTAATCCCCTCAACCACTCTTTTCATATCACATTCATTTTACAATATTTTCAACAGAGTGAGAAGGGCCTAAAACAACTTGATAATCATACAAAGCGAAAAGAAGAAAGTCAAATATATGTTTCAGTACTATTTTTTCTAAGTAGATTAACAAAGAAACGCTGTTATATGAAAGTAAAAAGAAACATCCACCGCTCATTACCACTTCAATATTCATCACCTGAGAGCAAATGAATTCTAGCAAAATTAATGTAATAAAAATATTTATTGAAACATGAAATCTAATGTATTCTATGTAATTTGTCAAAATTTTGTTCTTATAAGCGCCATATTTTCGCTACAATAACAGTACTACTTGTATCATGTACTGCAAACGAAATACCCATTCCTATTAAAAAACAAAAAAGAGAGCAATAGCTCTCTTCTCCCATTAACTTATTCTTCCCAAACTTTAACTTCTTTCATTACATCGCCTTGACGCATGTTTAATACTGTTTCAATACCGCTTGTTGCTTTACCGAATACAGTATGTACACCATCTAAATGCGGTTGTGGCTCATGAACAACAAAGAATTGGCTACCGCCTGTATTACGGCCAGCATGAGCCATAGAAAGTGAACCTACAAGGTGTCTATGAGGATTTCCATCAGTTTCACATGGGATAGAGTAACCTGGGCCACCTGCACCTGTTCCTGTTGGATCTCCACCTTGGCTTACGAAGCCAGGAATAACGCGGTGGAATGTCACACCATCATAAAATCCTTGCTCTGCTAGTTTTTTAAAGTTTTCTACTGTTTTTGGTGCCTCTTCTGGGAAAAATTCTAACTCGATTTTTTCACCATTTTCCATTAATATGTATCCTAAAGTTTTCATACGTATATGTCTCCTTTCAACTATCTCAGCACTATATTACCACATTCATGACTAGAAACAAAAAGAATCCGACAATCTAGATACTTCTTTTTCGAAATGTGGAAAAAGCTAGGTGACAAATTAGAAATATATACTATAATAACTGTGTTGCCCGAAAATTTTAGAAAGAGAAAGGGAGCGATTTTTCGTGAAAACGAAATTACTAGCTCTGCTATTGGCTGTAACGGTATTTATGATGCCAACAGCTTCGTTTGCAGACATCATCGAAGGAGAATCAATTGTTACACTAGGAGAAAACTTGTCTGAACAACAAAAACAAGATCTGTTAAAAGAAATGAAAGCACCAAAAGATGCTACAATCATTACTGTGTCTAATGCGGAAGAACATAAATTTCTAGAAGGGATTGTTCCAAAAGCCCAAATTGGTACGAGAGCAATTTCCTCTTCTATGATTACATACACAAAGCCAGGTTCTGGTCTCATTGTACGTTCAAAAAACATTAATTCGATAACAGATGCAATGTACACAAACGCACTTATTACAGCAGGTGTGAAAGATGCAGAAATTCAAATTACTGCACCATTTAAAGTTTCAGGAACTGCTGCTTTAACCGGTTTAATGAAAGCCTATGAAACAACATCGAACAAAGCAATTCCTGAGGAAGTAAAAAAAGTAGCCAATGAAGAAATGGTGCAAACAGCCCAGCTCGGCGATAAAATTGGTGAAGAAAAAGCAGTTCAACTTGTTGCAAAAATTAAAGAAGAAATTGCCAAAGAACAGCCAAAAACGACTGAAGATTTACGTTCATTAATTAAAAAAATTGCGGATCAACTTGGTATTACATTAACGGATGAACAGTTAGATAACTTAGTTGCGCTATTTGATAAAATGAAAAATCTTAATATCGATTGGAATCAAGTTGGCAGTCAGTTAAATAAAGCAAAAGAACACGTTTCTGCCTTTTTAGGATCTGAAGAAGGGCAAGGTTTCCTAGATAAAGTTAAAGATTTCTTCTCAAGTATCATTGATTTTGTTAAATCGTTATTCAAGTAAAAAGAAGCTCGTCAGTGACGAGCTTCTTTTTTTATACAAGTAATGGCAATTTCATAACAGCTTCTTCGACCGAACGAACAATATGATTTGCCTTATTCTTCACATATGGATGAGCATGATGTAGAGTAAATGAATGCGGAGTTACTTCAAACATAGAAATATCATTGAAAGAATCTCCAATGCATGCAACTTCATTTGCTTCAATTTGTAAATGTTCCATTAGTCGCCTTAAAGCACTCCCTTTACTTACTCCCCTTGGCATAATGTCAACATAGCGTTTACCAGACATAAAAACTTCCGCTTCGCTCTGAAATGTATCTCGTAACTCTTGATCTAATGCTGCAATTGTCTCTTCTTCCCCAAAAACAAACAATTTCGCAGGATGTACAGTCTTACCAAATTCCTCTTCTAATGCTTCTATCTCAGCAATATGCACGCCCATATACGTTTCAAAAGTATGATGATGTTCATTCTTTCTTTTTGTATACCGTTGCTCATTTGCACAAACAATATCTGCTAGTCCCTTTTTATGGATATATCGATATATTTCCTGGGCAATCCCATCTTCAAAACTTGATTCATGAAATATTTTTCCATCCGGCAGTAACATCGTTGCTCCATTTAAACTAGTTGTGTAATACGGGAATGCAAACCTATTTACGACTTCATCAATTCGATGAGTAAAGCGGCCAGAGGCAAAACAAATATTTGTCCCTTTTTCAGCTAACCAACAAAGTGCACGTTCATCTTCTTTTTGCATATGATTCACATTGTAAACGAGCGTATCATCTAAATCACTTACAAATAATTTAATCATGTCCTCTTCCCCTTCCATACACAATATCTACTCTAAGTGTACACAAAAAATGTTTGATTTTTGTTAAAAAACAATAAATTTTTGCTAAAAAAATAAACGGGTGTATAATCCCGTTTATTTTTGTCTTTTTACATTTTGAGGTCTTACAATACTTGGTCGTACTTTTAAACTAGACATCGTCGGGCGAAGTAGAATTTTTGTTAATGCACCCCAATCAAATGGTAAAAACGGCCATAAATAAGGTGTTTGTAAACTTTTTATAGACGTTAAAAATAAAATCAATATCGTCATACCAATTACAAATCCCATCTCATGGAAGAGACCTGTTAAAATAATAACAAACAATTTTCCAACTTTATTTCCTAATCCTAATTCATAACTCGGTGTTGCATATGCACCGATCATAGAAACTGCTACATACAAAATAACTTCTGGTACAAACAAACCTACATCGATTGCTATTTGACCAATCAATATGGCGGAAATTAACCCTGCTGCAGAAGATAACGGCGTTGGCGTATGAATGGCTGCCATCCTTAAAAACTCAAGTCCGATTTCGGCCATCAACACCTGTAATAGAATTGGTAAATGTGTCATCTTAGTCGGTCCAATGAAAGCAAGGTTTTCTGGTAAAAGAGTTGGATCAAATACAAACACTAACCAAAATGGTAGTAAAAATAAGGAGAATAAGACACCTAAAAAGCGTACCCAACGTAAAAATGTACCGACAGCTGGATTTTGTCTAAACTCTTCCGCATGCTGTAAATGGTGGAAATATGTTGTTGGAGTAATCATAGCGCTCGGTGATGTATCAACTAGTACTAACACATGTCCTTCTAATAAATGATTCGCCGCTACATCCGGTCTTTCTGTATATCGAATAAGCGGGAATGGATTATAGCTTTGCTTTACAACAAATTCTTCCACTGTTTTATCCGCCATCGTAATTCCATCGACATCAATGTTATTTAATTCTTGCTTTATAATCTTTACTAAATCTGGATTTGCAACATCTTGAACATATGTAATACAAATATCAGTTTGGGATCTATCTCCTACTCGAATCATTTCATTTCGAAGACGTGGATCTCGAATTCTCCTACGAATTAACGCTGTATTTACAACGATATTTTCAACAAATCCATCCCTCGCACCGCGTACTACTTTTTCAGTATCAGGTTCTGTCGGTGTTCGTCCTGGATAGCTGCGAACATCTATTGCGAACGCTTCCGTTTCACCTTCCACAAATATAACGATAAGTCCTGATAATACTTGGAGCATTACCTCATCCATCGTTTTCACTTTGCTTACTTGTTGATGGATTAAACGATTCTCTAAAAGCTTCACTGTATCTTCTTCTACATCCCTTATCTCATTTGTATCCACCGCTTCTTCTAAAATAGGGATAATATAATTTGTATCACAAAGTCCGTTTACAAATAACACACCAATTTCTTTATTTAAAATTTGAAATTTACGAATGCCAACGTCGTATGTAACACCCAGTCCAGCTGTTTGCTTTAAGTAATTTTCATTATCACTTATGAAAGATGAAATAGGGATATCCACTTTTTTAGGCTTCGTCATAAAAACCACTCCTTTCCAAAATTAATTGAATCGCTTTTCTAGTAATAGGTGATCCTCTCTCCCATTCATCGTTTCCACACATCTTACCAATATCACCAACTCCCACAATGACAGGAACATTCAGATCATCTAAACAATAAATTGTATCTCCGCTAATTCTGCCAATTTCACCATCTGGAAGTCCAAATTTATCAACACCGTATTCGGTTAAATTCCCGTTTCGATCTACACTGACATCTACACGTGCCCATTCCCAATGATGTGTATTAGACGCTACTGCCAAAATCCCCAGTACATCAATTTGTTTATGTGTGGCTACATATTTTAAAGCCTTTTCACCAGATCCTTCTCCAATAAATCCACTGTCATCAAACATGACAAATACAGGGTCATATGGCGTTTGCATAATAAGCTCAACAACTTTCTTCCCTGTCAATTTGGTTGGATTACTTTGTGATGCTGAAATACACCTTCCCCCAAATTCCTTCGTTAAAAGCTCAATTGTTCGCTTTGCATATTCATCTCCATCTGTGACCAAAACAACCCTTCGTCTCATTTGATTTATCCTTTCGGTTTACATATAAGTGCTACAAAAAATGAAAATAATATCGCTGCAGAAATGCCTGCAGACGTTAAACTAAACATACCCATACCAATCCCAATATATCCGTGTTTTTCTGCCGCATGCATTGCCCCATGTAATAGTGAATGTCCAAAACTTGTA
Organism: Bacillus cereus group sp. N6; assembly: GCF_016483705.1. Taxonomy (NCBI): domain Bacteria; kingdom Bacillati; phylum Bacillota; class Bacilli; order Caryophanales; family Bacillaceae; genus Bacillus; species Bacillus cereus group sp. N6. Next base: position 113,527 of record NZ_JAEHBI010000003.1, on the reverse strand, counting down.
ATAGGAACTGTCGCACCAGCACCAGCAAACTTTATAAGCTTATCGTACAATCCGAATCCATCTAAAACTGCTCCTATAACTACAAAGGTAGCCATTAAATGGGCTGGTGTTAACTTTGCGAAATCTAACAATACCTGTCCAATTACACAAATGGCGCCTCCTACAAGAAATGCATATATAAAATCCACAATTCACTCTCCCTTCACTCTCTCAAATACGACACCATGTGCAATTGTTGGAATGGTTTCTTTCTGCTGCATCATCATCGGACTTAATAACGCACCAGTAGCAACGACAAAAATTCGTTGTAAATTCCCTTTTTGCATCTCGCTTAATAAATGACCATATGTGACAACAGCTGAACAAGCACAACCACTACCACCGGCAAATACTTCTTCTTGACCGGGATCATAAATCATTAATCCGCAATCATTATATATATGCCCAAGATCATAACCTTCTTCCAGTAACAGTTGTTTTGCTATTGGTGTCCCAATAGCTGATAAATCACCGGTAACAATCAAATCATAATCTGCTGCACTTCTCTTCAAATCTTCAAAGTGTTGTTGAATTGTATGAGCAGCAGCAGGTGCCATCGCCGACCCCATATCTAAAGGATTCGCAATCCCTAAATCTTGCACTTTTCCAATCGTAGCTGCCGTAATTTTAATAGCACTTTTTTCTTTACTAATTAATATGGATCCCGCACCTGTAACAGTGGAATTTGCTGTTCCTGGTTTTTGTCCCCCATACTCTGTTGGATAACGGAACTGTCTTTCAGCCGTTGCATTATGACTACTTACCGTCGCTAAAACACGATTTGCGAATCCACCATCTATAAAGGCTGATCCAACCGCTAAAGTCTCCATCGAGGTTGCACAAGCGCTAAACATCCCTAAAAAGGGAATCCCCCACTTACGCGCAACATAATTTGCTGTCACTGTCTGATTTAATAAATCACCCGCTAAAAAGAAATCAATTTGTGATGTTTTTACATTTCCTTTTTGCAAGACTTGTTGAATTGAATCTGACATTAATCTTCGTTCAGCAAGTTCCCAGTTTTCCTCTCCGCAATGTAAATCATCATATGAAATATCAAAATCCTTCCAAAGAGGGCCCTCAGCTTCTTTTGGACCGACAGCAGTGCCGGTTGCATTCACATAAATATCATTTTGAAATACCCACGTTTGTTTTCCGGTCAACCTCATACTAGCCCCTCCTTTAAGACATAAAAATGTTAAAAGTATATCTTATTAATCCAATAACGTATGCACCAACGACCCCAAAAACGATAACACTTCCCGCTAGCTTAAACATATTTGTAGCAACCCCAAGCACGATTCCTTCACTCTTATGTTCTAGCGCAGCGCTCGCCATAGAATTCGCAAATCCCGTAACAGGTACGGCCGATCCCGCTCCAGCAAATTGACCGATTTTATCATATACACCACAACCTGTTAAAATCGCCGATAATAATACAAGCGTTGCAACTGTCGGATTTCCTGCCTCTTGTTCACTGAAATGAAAATAATGTATATAAAATTTCATCAATACTTCTCCGACAGTACAAATGAATCCACCTACAAAAAATGCCTTGACACAATTTAGGAAATAGTTTGGTTTTGGATGGTACTCCTTCACTTTATTTATGTAATCATCCTTTAGTTTTCGCCCTATCATTTATATACTGCCTCCTACTTTACGAAATAAATCCAGTGAAACAATGAGCCTATTACTTTGCCAAGTACAAGAGCAACGAGTAAAACAACGATTTTCCCTTCTACCCCTACTCGTTTCGCTAAAATAGGTAAAACATTTAACACTTCTGTTAATGCGGCTGCAAGCATTCCAATGAATGTGCCACAAAATATTCCTAATATAACAAGCCAATATTGCGACGTTTGAAATGTAATGTTTTTCAAACTACACCAAGCTCCTGTTAACGTACCTGCAATAACTGCCCACTCAAAATATTGAATGTGCTTTCCACTTCTCGTTAATTGAGCTAGACGAGGGATTATACCAAGTACAGCTAAAAATGCGACATATCCGCTACCCACTGCAATTCCTCCCGCTAAACCAATTAAAATAACAAGCCCAGACTCAATCATCGGCAAGTTGTTTCATATTGTCCTTGTTTTCATGAACAATTACATATTGGTCAAGTGACTGCTGATATTGGAACATCTCCACTTCTAACGGACTCGGCTCTTCATTAATTCGCTTTTGAAATACATGATTAAAAAATAAGACCATACCTAACCCAAGACCTACTGAATAAGGAATTTGAAATAGCAGTGGCTGCGCCTTAAATTCTCCCGTAATCATGTAATATAACCGCTGGTGCACTTGTTGCATGCTTACATCTTCATGGAAATAAATGATCGCAAGAGCCGCTCCAATAAAAAGTAACAACCATACAAGTCCGAAGAAAACCGGATGTACTTTCTTTTTTTCATATATAATTTCAACAAGAGTTTGTCCAGAACCGAGTAAATTAATTTGTATATGAGCCGCTTTTCGCCTAATAATCTCAATAATTTTCATAACATCAATTACAACATGCGTCTTATCATGCGCTGTTATTTTGTAAACTACCTCATCCTGTAACGACTCAACTACCACAGTATCTCCGGCAAGTTGAGCGACATCACGTAGTTTCACTTCATACGTAGGAGAAACTTTTAATCGATTACGCATTTTAATATAAATTGTTTTTTCCAATTTCTATTCACCTCTTCACTCTTCCTCGTAGTTGTAGTATGGTTATTGAATTTTTTTCTAATACAATTTTTTCATAAAAAAACATCTGTACCGTTTCGGTACAGATGTTTTTTAGATTATGCCTTTTTCTTAAATAAATTTGCAATACTTAATGCGAGTCCTCCCCAAATGACTACCATACCAATCACCATCATCATAATCGCTGATCCGCTCATTATGAAACACCCCGATCTTTCCATTCTTTTTCAAGCTTAGCAGAATCTGAATGTATTTGTGCATTCCATTTCTTTATACTAATGATTAATGCAACGATAAGGAAAGCTGCTGCAATTGACCAACCATATGTTACGACAAACTCCGTTGGATAATCTCCGTAGTTCTTTTTAATATTTTGGATTGTGCCATCAATTAACATGTACCCTAACATAAGCGGGGTAATAACGAGTAAACTTACTCTCCAAAACGTCCCTAACTTAATATCAGATACGAAGTTTGCATGATTTTGGTAAACTGGTAAACGGCGTAGAATGAGCCCTATCGTAACCACTTCCGCTAATGCAATTGAAATTAATCCGAAGTTATTAGCGAAATAATCAACAACATCTAGGAACATAAGCCCGCCACGTGTTGCAAAAACAAGAGAAACTAGTACGAGAAGCGTCCCCATAATTCCAATTGTTTTTTGGCGGCTTAAGCTGAACTTTTCAGATACGGCAGCAAAACATACTTCCGCAAGTGAAATGAGGGATGTAATTCCAGCAACCGTTAATGATAAGAAAAATAATACGCCAAATAACGGTGACATCGGTAACTCATTAATGATTTGCGGGAATACTACGAACGCAAGTCCTACACCAGCACTTGCTACTTTATCAACTGGTACTCCCATATTATTTGCCATAAACCCAAGAGCTGCAAAGACCCCAATCCCAGCTAACAATTCAAATCCTGAGTTTGCAAAGCCAGTAATAAAGGCATTATTTGTTGTATCTGAGTTTTTCGGTAAATAACTAGAATACGTAATCATAATTCCAAATGCTAAAGATAAGCTAAAGAAAATTTGACCATAAGCAGCAAGCCATACTTTCCCATCAAAAATACGACTCCAATCTGGTTTGAAGAATGCATCCAACCCTTGCATTGCACCTTCCATCGTCACTGCACGAACTACGATAATAAGGAACATAACAACTAATAAAGGGATGAAAATACGATTAACAACTTCGATTCCTTTTTTAACTCCTTTAAATGCTACACCGAGCACGATAATCCAAACGAGAGCTAATGGAATTAATACTTCCGGTACGAGCCCTCCAAACTGTCCAGGCTTATCTGCAACATGCAAATACTCTTTAAATAAAAATGATTGCGTGTCTTTCCCCCACGCTCCAGTAATTGCAAAGTACGTATAGGAAATAGACCAAGCAATAATTACTGCATAATATGTTGAAACGATAAACGTTACACACATTTGCCACCATCCGATAAATTCAGCACGCGGACTAATACGGAAGAATGTAAGTGGCGCTGAACCACGATGACGATGCCCAAGAGCAAATTCAAACGCCAATAATGAAATACCAGTCGTTAATAATGCGAATAAGTACGGTAAAAAGAATGCGCCTCCCCCATTTTCATACGCTGTATAAGGAAAACGCCATATGTTTCCTAATCCAACGGCAGAGCCGACCGCTGCGAAAATGAATCCGGCCCTCGTTCCCCATTGTTGCCTCGTTTCCATATTTCCTTCCCCCTTTGTGACAAGTTCATACTCGGATTATATTTTAAATTTACTAAATTATCAATAAATTCTGTTAATTTTTACGGAAGTTTACAATCCCTACTAAATTAAAGTCATAAAAAAAATCGAATAGATAGCTACTCATCTATTCGATCTTTCATCTGTTTTAATATTTTCTTTTCAAGTCTTGAAACTTGTACTTGCGAAATACCTATGCGCTCCGCTACTTCAGATTGGGTTTGGTCTTTATAGTAGCGTAAATATACAATTAAACGTTCTCGATCATCTAATTCTCTAATTGCTTCTTTTAAAGCAATTTTATCAAACCATTTCGTTTCAGATTGATCAGCAATTTGATCTAAAATAGTGATTGGATCTCCATCGTTTTCATACACCGTTTCATGTATGGATGAAGGAGCACGACTCGCTTCTTGCGCCAGAACCACTTCTTCTGGCGTTAGTTCTAACGCTTCGGCTACTTCGTTAATCGTTGGTGCCCTTCCGAATTCTTTCGAAAGCTCGTCTCTCATCTTTCGAATTTTATTTCCTGTTTCTTTTAAAGATCTACTTACTTTCACTGATCCATCATCACGTAAAAATCGTTGTATTTCTCCAATAATCATTGGAACTGCATATGTTGAAAATTTCACGTCGAAAGATAAATCAAATTTATCTACCGATTTTAAGAGCCCAATACATCCAATTTGAAATAAATCGTCTGGTTCGTATCCTCGATTAAGAAAACGCTGCACAACCGACCATACGAGACGCATATTACTTTGAACGATTGTATCTCTCGCTTGTTGATCTCCATCTTGACTTTGTTGAATTAACGCTTTTAGCTCGTGGTCCTTTAACTGAGGTTTCTTCTTCTCATTTTTGACCTCTATGTCCATAGGCTATTCTCCTTAATTGCATAGAGCGTTACTATTTGATAAGTATTTTGTCAAATGGATTGTTGTCCCGAAAGATTCGTTTGAAATAACTTCTACTTCATCCATAAAATTTTCCATGATAGTAAATCCCATTCCGGAACGCTCTAATTCAGGTTTAGTTGTAAAAAGGGGTTGTCTTGCTTCATCTAAATCAAAGATGCCAATCCCTTCATCTCGAATCGTGAGTTTCACCATTGCTTCTTCCAAAATTACAGAAATATAAACAACACCTTCTGCATTTCCATCGTATCCATGAATAATTGCATTCGTAACTGCTTCTGACACAACTGTTTTAATCTCCGTAAGTTCTTCCATCGTTGGATCTAGTTGCGCAATGAAAGCAGCTACTGTAACGCGAGCGAATGATTCATTTTGACTTAATGCTGAAAATTGAAGGTTCATTTCATTTCTCATTTATGCCACCCCCAACGTCGCGAGCGCATGCGCTTCACTTTCTTCTAAGCGAACAATTTTAAATAAGCCCGACATTTCAAATAAACGTTTAACAGGCGGTGAAATTGCACAAACAACCATTTCTCCACCTAATCCCTTTACATGCTTATATCGGCCTAATATAACACCTAAACCAGAACTATCCATAAACGATAAGTTCTCTAGGCTCAAAACAATATGATGAACACCATGTGTCTCAATCATATCTGTTACTTTCGTTCGCAACTCTTCAGCAGTATGATGATCTAATTCACCCGCTAGTCTCACACATAGGACGTCACGCTTTACTTCTAATTGCATGGAAAGACTCACACGATTTCCTCCTTATGCTCAAACTTTACTCATTTACATACATAAAGATTTTCGTGATACAACATAAGAATCCTTCCTACTGACAAAAGAAGAACTATTTCGCCATAAAGTGAAACCATTCGGCAATTATTTACTTTCATACGAATAGAAAAGCGGCAAAATGTTTGCCGCTATTTTGATGTTGAAAACATCCCAAAACTTCTTTTAAATAACTCCCACCAGCTCGCTGCAGCAACATCTTCTTTTGCTACAATTGTTTGTTTTAATAAAACATCTTTATCTTTTTTAATAACAAGTGTACCAAGCGCGTCACCTTTTTTAATCGGCGCTTTCACTTTCTTTTCAGCAATTACTTCTTGCTTTACTTTGTCCATATTTTCGCCCTTCTTCATAAGAAGAGACACATTGTCTGACGCAACTAAATCTACTTTTTCTTTTTTCCCCTTTCCTACTTGTACAGTCTTAATTTTTTCTCCTCGTGTATACAATTTCTTTGTCATATATTGTCCAAATGCGTAGTCAAGAAGCTTTGTTACTTGATTATTCCGTTCTTTCGATGTAGGTGCTCCCATAACAACTGAAATAACACGCATCCCATTCTTTTCAGCCGATGCTGTTAAACAATATTTTGCTTCTGTCGTAAAGCCCGTTTTCACACCATCTACTCCAGGATAAAAACGTACTAACTTATTCGTATTCACGAGCCAAAACTTCTTATCCGTATCTTCACGTAAATAGTCTTCGTATTTACCTGTATATTTGCGAATAAGTGGGTACTTCATCAATTCTTTTGCCATTATAGCCATATCATTTGCTGTGGAATAATGGTCTTTAGCCGGAAGACCTGTTGGGTTTTGAAAATGAGTATTTTTCAGTCCTAAATCTTTCGCTTTTTTGTTCATCATATTTACAAAACCTTCTTCTGAACCTGCGATATGCTCCGCTACTGCAACTGACGCATCATTTCCAGATGCAATAGCAATACCTTTTAGCATTTCATTTACAGTCATCTCTTCTCCAGGCTCTAAAAAGATTTGTGATCCACCCATTGAAGCTGCATGCTCACTTGCTCTAACTTTATCGGTCAGTTTTAGTTTTCCTTTTTCAACTTGTTCCATAATTAATAGCATTGTCATAATCTTCGTCATACTAGCAGGTGGTAACTTCTCATTTGGATTTTTATCAAACAAAACTTTACCTGTATCTTGTTCAATTACAATTGCTGATGACGCTTGTTCCGCTAACTTCGGTGTTGTTTCTTCTGTTTTTTCCTGCTTCGTCTTCTCAGATTGTGCGAAACTAACTGAAGTACCAGAAAGCAATAACATGAAACAAACAAGTATTCCAAAAACTCGCTTCATGACTAACCCTCCATTCTATATCAAACCTATTTTTTCCAATTTATTATTTTTTAATACCATATTTTTCTAATATTTTCAGTTGACAAATATATTCATCACCTATATTGTATTAAGTGTATTACATACAGTAGTACACTTAATACAAGTCAGAAAGGAGACATTGCTCTTGCATATTCAACTTGATCCAAGAAGCAACACTCCGATATGGGAACAAATTGTTCAAAATATAAAAGAACTCGTATTGAAAAACATGTTAGCCCCAAGTGATAAACTTCCTTCTGTACGCGAACTCGCTTCTTTACTCGTTATAAATCCAAATACAGTGAGTAAAGCGTATCAAGAGTTAGAGCGACAAGGGATTATTGAAACATTACGAGGAAAAGGAACATTTGTATCCCAATCGATTACCCCAACATTAGACGAAAGGAAAATCGCTATGGTTGAAAAGCAATTTCATCAATTACTATTAGAAGCCTCTTATCTTGGTATTACGAAAGATAAAATTCATGATTGGATAGATTCATACTATAAAGAGATTGGAGGAAATACGGATGCTGAAAGTGACAAGCCTCAAGAAAACAATTGATAATCAAACAATTTTAGACGATGTTTCTTTCACATTACAAAAAGGAAGTATCATCGGATTACTTGGAAGAAACGGTGCGGGGAAAACAACTTTATTACGAACGATGGTCGGCATTTTAGACCCTGATGCAGGGACTGTTACATATGAGGATACAAACATTCATCAGTGTCCTGAAATAAAGCAAAAAATCGTATATGTTCCGGATTCTACTAACATACTGAACGGATATACGGTAAAAGAAATTGTAAAGTTTTATAAAGAAGTTTATACCGCATTTGATGAAGCATATTTCTATGAACTGTTAGAACGTTTTAACTTACCAAACAAACGAATTCGTAGTTATTCAAAAGGGATGAAAGCATTACTTGCCATCATTTTAGCCGTTTCTACAAAAGCAGAATATATCATTTTGGATGAACCGACAAACGGACTTGATCCTATCGTTAAAAGGCAGATTTTGCAGTTTCTCGTTGGAGAAGTTGCAGAAAAAGAGATTACCATTTTCATCTCAACTCACCATTTAGATGAAGTGGAACAAATTGCAGATACAATTATTATATTAAAAGGCCATACTATATCTTCTATTACATCACTAGACGATGCCAAATCACGATTTGCAAAAATACAAGTAGCTTACGAACGTTCATTACCTCAAAAACTAGAAAACTTAAGCAATATTAAAATATTAAATCAAACAGGAAAAGTATATACAATCTTAATTGAGGGAAATGTGGCTGCAACACTGGAGAAGTTTTATAAAGAACAACCTATACTCATTGAAGAATTAACAATGTCACTTGAAGATGTCTTCGTTACGACACTAGAGGAGGATGGGTATGTTTCATAAGGCGTTGTGGATGTGGAATTGGAAGCGCGGGAAATATGCTGTACTACTGTTCTTCTTTTATACACTTTATCTTCTATCTTTCGGATACTATAAAGCAGCTCAGCAACAACTTGCTAATTATTATAAATTACATGAAAAGGGAACGTTCTATTATGATTATGCTTTTTGGTCAAATACAGGTAATAGTTTTTGGATAACTATCCTTATTATTTCTATTGCTTGTCTATTAATAGGGTGGGAACGTAGCAGCCAGTCTAATGCACTACTTTTAACAATGCCATTTAAAAGAAAAGATGTTTTCTTATCTAAATGGGCTTTCGGTTCATTTTGGATTATTGGGTCTCTCCTTGTAAACTGGATTCTTATGTACTTTATTTATAGAACAACAATTCATTTTGATTATCAATCATTCGGGCCATTTCATCGATACTTTCTTTATGCAATTGTTTCATATGTTGCAGTATATACAGCTGCATTATGTATCGGTGCCTTTACTGGAAGCGTTGTTTCACAAGTTGTTTTTTGTATTCCTTGGTTACTAATGGGTCTTACATTTATTTCATTGCTGTACAATTTTACAATAAATCATTTAAATGTTCAAAACAATAGAAACTCTCACTTATATGAAAGTCTTTCTGAAATAAATAATAAAACAAATATTGTTGCACCAATATATAATTTTTCTATTTATTACGATTATGATCCAAAATCACGTAAAAAAGAAAACGATCCAAACACTTTAAGAGATCCAGCATCTTATAGATATTATTCAGCTAAATCCATATTGGTCCCGATTTTTTATACAATATTTTACTTACTACTTGGCGCATATTTATATACAAGATCACCAAATGAAAACACTCAAAAGATATTTATTTTCCAAAAACATTTAAAAATATGGATATGGGGGACAACCATTTACTTTGCATTACTAGGTGGCTATAAAATAAATCAATTTTATTTCTTACCTAACTACTATATCAGTTTGTTTCTCGCTGGAATCATTACTTATGTTGTATTATCACGCCTAACAAATTATAAAGTTTTTTAAAGGAGAGATCCTATGTTTCAAAAAGCACTATGGCTAAGAACATATCAACAAAGTAAATATGTTGTATGGTTATTTTGGCTCGTCAGCTTCTATACTTTGTCATATAAATACTATATGACTTCTATTCAACAGCAATATTTTCTAAATATGAATAAAAAATGGAAAGTTATATATCATTACAGTTTTGATTTAACACTTCTAGATTCTATCATGCTGTTAGGTAGTGTGCTAATCGTTCTAGCTTGTACGTTAATTGGATGGGAAAGACAAAATAACGCTAGCGACTTGTTATGGTCTATGCCATTTAAACGTTCACACCTTTATATAACAAAGTGGTTGTTTGGAATCTGTAATATCGCCGCTGTTGTCGTTTTAAACTGGGGGCTATTTGCTATTATGAAAAAGTTAACTTTTCATAATAAATATCAAGTATTTTCCCCTTTTCATAGTTACTTTATATACATGTTAATTGTATTAATCGCTATTTATACACTTACCTTATGTGTAGGTACAATTGCAGGGAATATTATATCGCAAGGATTTCTTACTGCAGCTATATTAATCTTCCCAGTGTTACTTCCATCTCTAATATCAGGAGTCATTGCTGTTCACTCGAATGCCGACTTTCATGAGAACAATGGCAGTATACATGATATTATGGAAAACATACGTATTTCTGGTCCAGCAGAAGAGTTTACTATTAGCTTTAATTACGATCCTCAAAACGCTTATACTGATAAGGATGGAGTACGTCATAATGAACCAAACTTTACAACAATCCCGCCGGCAAAAACATTGATTGCACCTATTGCACATATTATTATTTTATTATCACTCGGTATATATTTATATGCCCGTTCAGTCAATGAGCGAAATGGTAACTACTTATTGTATCCGAAACTACAAAAAGTAGTTATGGCTTGTGCGATTTTCTTTGGTGGAATCGTTGGAGGCTTAATGCTAAGTCGCGCGCATTCATTGCCTAGCTTTTACATCGGATTTTTAGTGACTAGTTTCATTACGTATTTCTTCCTACCTAAAATATTAAAATGGAAAGTCTCTTGGAATTTTAAATAAAATAACCTCCTCTTCATGAGGAGGTTATTTCACATTCTCTCTTCTTTTCCCATACTCTTTTTCTTGCTTCGTTCCAAACCCGTCACCATTTGCGACGATTTGATCTGTTGGAGCAACTATGCTTTCAGCAATTCTCCATTCTCCTCCTTGTTGAATAAACACTTGCATAAAATAATTCATGCCATTTAACTGATACGGATTTTCTTTTTTCACTTCATAACGAGCTGCAACATAATACACTTGCACATTCTCAGCTTCAAACTTAGAAATATATTGCGATAATCTCGGGATGTACTGTGATGCTTTCTGAAGTGGAAGTTGTTTTACTTTTATAAGAGAAGACTTTGTCACATTGCTTATCGTATCTTCATGCCGAATGTTATCACTATGATGAAATAAAATAGCATTCTGCATAGAACGAATCCATAGTTTTGAATATAAAACAGGTTGCTTATTTGAAATATGTTGTAATTCTTTCTGAACGACTTGAAGAGGCGTTGCAGCGTCCACGAATTGATTAAAGCAGAAAAAACTTCCAATCATAATGAAAAGCATACAAATACGTTTCATAATCTTTCACTCCGATTCTTTTTAATTAAAGTATTGGAGTTTCAAAATGTTTTTATTCAAAAGAAAAAGGATAGGAAAACTTTCGCTTCCTATCCTCATTTATTATAATACGCGGCCAAATAGCTCTAACACCATTTCGATTTCTTGGTCGCTCCAACCTTTAAATTTCTCTTTATAATATTCTTTACGCACAGCTTCAAGTTTTTCAGTTACTTCTCTTCCGTGTTCTGTAATTTCTAGGTACACGATACGACGGTCTGAATTTGAACGCTTTCTTTCTACAAACCCTTTTCGTACGAGACGATCAGTAACAGCTGTAATATGACTAGAGGTTACGTTTACTTCACTCGCAATTTGCGAAGCCATCTGTGGACTCTTTAAAAATAACGCGCGTAATACAGAAAATTCATTGTATGGCATATGTTCTGCAAAACGTGTATTAATATCATTTTGTAATAAACGTATCATCTTTCGAAATGATCCGGATAACTCTAAAATCAGTGTTTCTCTTTTTTCGTTCACTAGCCTCGTCCCTTTTTTATCATATTTACACATATTATAATCTATAAATACCCTTATTGTATATGCTTTCTTTCTTTAACATTCTCATTTATGTAACTTTTTCATACAAATTTCTTTTTTGTTCACACATATACATATAAATAAGGATGGTGATGGAAGATGCAAGGTGGAATGAATCCTTATTTACACAACGTACGTACAGCTAATACTGGTAAAGAAGCTACCATTACGGTGCAAGGTGAAGGCGTTGTAAAAGCAAAACCAAATGTTGTTATATTAACGATTGGTATTCGTACAGATCATAAAAATGTAAAACAGGCACAAGAAGAGAATGCAGTGCAATCAAAACAATTATTGGATGCACTAAAACAACTAGGTATTGCCGAAAAAAATATAGAAACCATTTCATATACGATTACGCCCCAGTACGAATATGTAAATGATAAAGCATTACTACAAGGATATCGTGTGGAACATTTGTATGAAATTACCGTTTTAAATGTACAAAAAGCAGGGGAAGTATATGATATAGCCGTTTCAAATGGAGCAAACTTAGCAAAAGGGTTACGTTTTCGAATATCTCATCCAAATAAATATTATGAGCAAGCTCTTATTCAAGCTCTGCAACAAGCGGTAGAAAAAGCTCGTGCTATTGCGAGTACATACAATTTAAACATTAATCCAGTTCCACTCTCATTCGTTGAAGAATCCGCCCAATTACCACGGGAAGTGACGTCCTATGCTACTTTACATGCGCAAGCAGCTCCGCCCATTCAATCAGGAGAATTAGAAATCATTTCAACAATACGAGCCATTTTTACGTATTTATAAATAATTTCTTTTATAAGTAAACGTTATCATTTTCCTTGTTGTAAAAACATGATGTTCTGATATAATAAAGGACGGTGAGCTCTTACAAAAGAGATATCACGGGTGGGAGAGGGATATGAAAAAGAAGGTTTAACATGAAAGGAATACTTGAAAGAACATTTAAATTAGGTTTACACGAAACATCACCAAAACAAGAAGTTTTAGCTGGAGTTACGTCATTTTTCACAATCGTATATATTATGATTGTAAATGCATCAATTTTATCGGATGCTGGCATTCCTCTTGAAGCTGGAATTTTAGCAACTGTTTTCAGTTCATTTGTCGGATGTCTGCTCATGGCATTTTGGGCAAATGCACCTGCTATTCTTGTCCCTGGTATGGGCGTAAATGCATTCTTCACGTACACTGCTGTGCATACGCTCGGATTAGCTTGGCAGGAAGCATTAGCAGCTGTCTTCATCTCTGGTATTATTTTTGCAATTGCTGCGTTTACACCAATCGCTCGCTTGCTTTCAGTATCGATTCCAAAGTCATTAAAGGAAGCTATTACTGTCGGCATCGGATTATTTTTAGCATTTATCGGATTGCAAAAAGGTGGTTTAGTCGTTTCGAATCCAAATACTGCTGTTGCAATGGGTAAATTAAGTAACCCTGTCGTTCTTGCGACACTACTTACTCTTATCGTTGCACTTGTACTATTTATTCGTAACGTACGTGGAAGCTTTTTATGGACGATTGCAATAGGAACTGGTATTGCATGGCTATTTGGTCTTGTTGATACAAGTCAAATCGGAAATAGTTCATTCTCATTCGCTAATTACGGCGATGTGTTTGGAGCTATGTCATTTGGCAAACTTTCTTCCTTACCGTTTTGGATTGCAACATTCTCCTTAAGCATGGTGCTTATTTTTGAGAACATGGGACTTCTGCACGGTTTATTAGAAGATGACCGTAAATTCCCACGTGCTTACCAAGCCAATGCAATTTCAGCAATGACATGTGGTCTATTTGGCACAAGCCCTACCGTATCAACAGTAGAGAGTGCTGCAGGTATTACTGCAGGCGGAAAGACAGGTCTGACGTCTATCGTTACAGGGTTGTTATTCTTCGCATCACTGTTTGCACTTCCGTTTGTGAAACTAATTCCTGATAGTGCCATTGCACCAATCTTAATTATTATTGGCGGCCTGATGATTACAAGCATTCAGCAAATTCCTCTGAACGATTTTTCAGAAGGATTTCCAGCGTTCTTAATTATCGTCATGATCCCGCTCACATATAGTATCGCTGATGGCATTGCGTTCGGATTTATTGCTTATCCTATCTTAAAAGTTGCTCTTGGAAAGCGTAAAGAAGTCGCACCGTCTATGTATATCGTTACATGCTTATTCTTAGCCATGTTCGTATTACATGCTATTGGTTAAGTAAAAACACCGAGGAATTTTCCTCGGTGTTTTTTTACTTAAACCATCCTTTTTTATAAAACCAAGCCATCATCCCACCGCCAATTAGCGCCATTAGAAGTAGACAAATAAAATAACTATATTGTCCACCAAGCTCTGGCATATGCGTAAAGTTCATTCCGTATACTCCCGCAATAAATGTTAATGGCATGAAAATAGTCGAGAATACAGTTAATGTTTTCATAATGTTATTCATATGATGTGAGTTTAATGAAAAATAGCTATCCCGAATATCTGCCGTTAACTCGCGGCTTGCTTCAATCATTTCTGTCAGTTTAAGCAAATGGTCATGTATATCTTTAAAATAAATCTCATGATCACTTATACCGTAAAAACGAGTCGAATTTAAAATACGATACAATAAATCACGCATCGGAATGATTGTGCGCCTTAGCTTCGATAAATCTGTACGTATATCAAATACTTCTTCTAATACACTTCCTGCTGTCTCACCCGTTAAATTATCATCAATTGCATTTAAATGATCCTCAATGTAATATACAGGCGCAAAATAGTCATCTACAATTTGGTCGATAATTGTATGCGCTACGTGTAAAGGACTATTTTTAATACGCTTCTTTTCCCCAAGTGTTTTCCATACTCTTTCGATTGCATTGTTATGAGAAAAGTGGAAAGAAACAATAAAACGATCACTAATAAATAAATCAATCTCGTGCGGTTCTAATCCATCCTCACCAAATGCATGAAGAACTAAAAAGTTATATCCATCATAAAAATCAACTTTTGGTCTCTGTACATATTCTATACAGTCTTCAATTGCAAGGGGATGGAACTTAAAATGATCTTGCAAAATGTATGTATACTCTTCTTTCGTTGGCTTATATAAATCTAGCCAATACCATACAATATGGTCTTTCGTTGTTTCTTCTAGCGAAACATCATATAATACTTCATCTGTTTTTGTTATTGCACAAATTCTAATCATAATTTCACCCATTATTATTATAAACAAAAAATAGCAAAAAAAGCCAAGGAGAAATACTCCTTGGCCCTTTTTTATTATTCGGTAACGATGCCGTGCACTAATGTTGGTGCATCTACATGTTCGTTAGCAATCTTCATGTTCTCATAAATTTTTGCTTTTACATCGTCCACATTTTCACGGTTTGCGTAAATTGTAACAAGGGATTCACCTTTTTTCACGCTGTCCCCTACTTTTTTGCGAAGCATTAAGCCAACTGCTAAATCAATTTCAGATTCCTTCGTCGCACGTCCTGCTCCTAAAAGCATTGCTGCTGTTCCGATTTCATCTGCAACGATTTCTGATACATAACCGTCTTCCTTCGCTTCTACTTCAATTTTAAACTGTGCTTGTGGTAATTTAGAAGGATCATCAACAACAGAAGCATCGCCGCCTTGCGCTGATAAGAACGTTTTAAATGATTCTAGCGCTTTACCGTTGTTCATTACTTCAATTAATTTCTCACGTGCATCTTCTAAAGATGAAGCTTGTCCAGCAAGGTATACCATTTGACTTCCAAGCGTTAAACATAACTCTTCTAAATCTTTCGGTCCTTTACCTTGTAATGTATCAATTGCTTCTTGTACTTCAAGTGCGTTACCAATCGCCTCACCAAGTGGTTGACTCATATCAGAAATAACAGCCATCGTATTACGACCAACGTTATTACCAATGCGCACCATTGCTTCTGCTAAACGTTTTGCATCTTCATCTGTTTTCATAAATGCACCTGCTCCAGTTTTTACATCAAGAACAATTGCATCTGCACCAGCAGCAATTTTTTTACTCATAATCGAACTTGCAATAAGCGGAATTGAGTTTACTGTTGCCGTTACATCACGAAGTGCATATAACTTTTTATCCGCAGGTGTTAAGTTTCCACTTTGACCAATAACTGCGATTTTGTTTTCATTTACAAGTCGCATGAATTCATCATTTTCGATTTCAACATGGAATCCTGGAACTGCTTCTAATTTATCAATTGTACCACCAGTATGTCCTAACCCACGTCCAGACATTTTTGCAACCGGTACACCTAAAGCGGCTACTAATGGACCTAACACAAGTGTTGTTGTATCACCCACACCACCTGTTGAGTGCTTATCTACTTTTACCCCTTCAATAGCTGATAAGTCGATTGTATCACCGCTATTTACCATTGCCATAGTTAAATCAGCACGTTCTTGATCGTTCATATCTTGGAAGAAAATTGCCATTGCAAGTGAACTTACTTGGTAATCAGGAATATCACCATTCGTATATCCTTCAACAATAAAGTTAATTTCTTCTGTCGTTAATGCATGTCCGTCACGTTTTTTTGCAATTAGGTCCACCATTCTCATTGTGAGGTCACCCCTTCATTTGTTTTACGATTGCTTTTACTAATGCTAAGAAGTTAGCTTTAACACGTTCTGTCGTTTCGATTACTTCATCGTGATGAAGTGGCTGATCTAAAATACCAGCTGCCATATTTGAAATACAAGAAATACCAAGTACTTTCATACCAGCATGACGCGCTACAATTACTTCAGGTACTGTTGACATACCAACTGCATCTCCGCCAAGTGTACGAAGCATACGAATTTCAGCAGGTGTTTCATATACAGGACCTGTCATTCCAACGTATACACCTTCTTGTACTTTAATATTTAAGTCCGCTGCAACTTGTTTCGCCATTTCACGAAGTTCTGTCGTATATGATGTAGACATATCAGGGAAACGTACACCCATTTCAGAATCATTCGGTCCGATTAATGGATTTGTACCCATGAAGTTAATGTGGTCTGAAATTAACATAAGATCACCTGGCTCAAATGCTGTATTTACGCCACCAGCTGCATTTGTTACAACAACTGTTTCTACACCTAGTTCTTTCATAACACGAACTGGGAATGTTACTTTTTGCATGTCGTATCCTTCATAGAAGTGGAAACGTCCTTGCATTGCTACTACTGTTACCCCTTGAAGTGTACCGAATACTAGTTGACCTGCATGACCTTCTACAGTTGATACTGGGAATTCAGGGATTTCACTGTAAGGTACTGTTACTGCGTTCTCGATTTCATCTGCTAATACACCTAGTCCAGATCCAAGGATTAGTCCTACTTGTGGCGTTTCTTGAAATTTCTCTTTTAAGTATGAAGCTGATTTTGTAATAAGTTCACGATTCATTTGTTTATCCCCCTATTTCTTTAGCTCGTTTAAGAAGCTTGTTCCGTGTTCTGGCATTTTCACGCCGAAGTTTTCTGCTACCGTTGCACCAATATCAGCAAATGTTTGACGAATTGATAATTCTTGTCCGCCATCTTTCATGCTTGGGCTATATGCTAATAACGGTACATATTCACGTGTATGATCAGTACCGTGGTGAACTGGATCATTACCGTGGTCTGCTGTAATTAATAATAAATCATCTTCTTTTAGTTTTTCGAATACTTCTGGAAGACGAGCATCATACTCTTGCAGAGCTTCTCCGTACCCTTGTGGATCACGGCGGTGTCCAAATAATGCATCAAAGTCAACTAAGTTCAAGAAGCTAAGACCTGTAAAGTCCATATTTAATGTATCTACAAGCTTATCCATTCCATCCACATTAGACTTCGTACGAAGTGACTCAGTTACACCTTCACCATCATATATGTCAGAGATTTTACCGATAGCAATAACATCGTAGTCACTATCTTTTAATTCATTCATTACCGTACGGCCGAATGGTTTTAATGCATAATCATGACGGTTTGGTGTACGTGTAAAGTTTCCAGGCTCACCAACGAATGGACGAGCGATAACGCGACCTACCATGTATTTCTCATCTAATGTTAATTCACGTGCAATTTTACAAATTTTATATAACTCATCAAGCGGCACTACTTCTTCGTGTGCTGCGATTTGTAATACGCTATCAGCAGAAGTGTAAACGATTAAAGATCCTGTTTCCATTTGCTCTTGACCAAGCTCATCAAGAATCTCAGTTCCAGAAGCTGGTTTATTACCGATGATTTTACGACCTGTTTTTTCTTCTAATTCATCAAGTAATTCTTTCGGGAAGCCTTCAGGGAAAACTTGGAATGGTGTATCAATGTAAAGACCCATAATTTCCCAGTGACCTGTCATTGTATCTTTGCCAGTAGATTTCTCTTCCATTTTTGTATAATATCCAAGTGGTTTTTCTACTTTAGAGATACCTTTCATTTCACGAATGTTACCAAGACCTAATTTCACCATGTTAGGCATTTGTAACCCATTCATATGTTCAGCAATGTGACCAATTGTGTCAGATCCTAAATCACCAAATTGCTCAGCATCTGGTGCTTCACCGATTCCAACAGAATCCATTACGACTAGGAATATACGTTTATATTTATTCATAACTGCGACCTCCTATAAGTTCAGTTCTACTTCTTGTAGTATGTTCAAAACGCTATAAAGTGAAACTGTTCTCCATAAGAATTCTCTTTCGTTCTCATTGTCAAACAGTACTTCTTTAATTGATTCTCTAACCTATTTCGTTTACTTTGAAACGACTCAAAAACATTTCTAGTTTTTTCTAAGTCAGATGTCAGACATCTGATACAGATATCATAACATGTTTACGCTTTCTTTTTAATACATTTTCGTAGAATTTCTCATTTTCTTCACACTTCTATTGTAATCCATTATACAAATAAGTGCTAATTATTTTATGATTTATTTCTTCATATAAAGTGAAACTTTGATTAGTAGGAGTTTAGTTCTTCTCCACTGATTATAAGCCCTCATCAATTGGACGTTTACGGAATAAAAATAAAAAGCAGCTCTAAAGAGCTGCTTTTTATTTTACTTCTACTGTTTCTTCTTTATGTTCATGTAGTTCACCTTTTTTAACATGAACTTTCACTTTGTAAGAACCGTTTTCTTTGAAAGTATGTTTCGTTTCATACTCTCCTTTATTTCCTTCTTTCGCTGGAATAAATTCGTGTTTTTCAACACCCTCTTTCCAAATCTCAAGTTGTACTTCAGCACCAGTTAACGCTTCTTCTTTTTGTTTTAAATGAACTTTCATAGTCGATTCAGCATTTGCTTTTATATCACCAGCCATAAGATGGATCATTGTATCGCTTTTATGATCGCCATGTCCTGCACCGTGATCACTATTTTCTTTTTTCGCATCTTCTACTTTTGCATTTCCTACAGCGACTTTTGTTTCTGGCATAACATGCATTTCACGTGCATTTGTATGAGGAATAATATGATATACTCCATCAGTTTCAAATGTTTTCTCTACTGCATAAACACCTTTTCCTTTATGCTTACCATCTAACATTTCGTGCTTTTCGTCGCCATCTTTCCAGATCTCAAACTTTACATCATCAGCATCCGTTACTCTTTCTTTTCCTTGTGTAACAAGTGCTTGTACTTCTGTTTTTTCACCAGGTTTAATTTCTTTCGGATTCGTTTGAACCGCTACTTTTATAGCTTCCAGTTTCTGTTCTTTTTTCGGTTCTTCTTTGTTTGTATTACAGCCAGCCAATGCTAGCATCGCGATAAATAAAGTCATAATAAGTTTTTTCATCTTTATTTCCTCCTTCATACTTTCCTTAGTATAGAGGAAATACATTATAATATTCTAGTCTTCTGCTGAAAACAATGTACGAAATGTTTGTGAAGTTTTTGTGAAGTACTATAGCCTTTTGAATCTATGAAAAAAAGAGCATAGTCATTATGCTCTCGGATGAAACTGTTTATATACATCTTTTAATCTAGCTTTTGAAACATGCGTATAAATTTGCGTCGTTGAAATATCTGCATGTCCAAGCATTTCTTGCACAGCACGCAAGTCTGCTCCATTTTCTAATAAATGCGTAGCAAAAGAATGGCGCAACGTATGCGGTGTAAGCTCTTTTTCAATATTTGCTTCTTTCGCCAATCGTTTTAAAATTTTCCAAAATCCTTGTCTTGATAATCGATTCCCATGATGGTTTAAAAAGAGTGCATCTACTACTTTTTTACCCATCAATTCTCTTCTTCCCTTTTCAATATACTTTTGAATCGCTTCCGTCGCTAAACTTCCTAGTGGAATAATTCTTTCTTTATTCCCTTTCCCTATGCAACGAACAAATCCCATCGTTAAATGTACATCTTCTAAATTTAAGGCAATTAATTCCGAAACACGAAGTCCTGTTGCATACAATAACTCTAGCATCGCTTTGTCACGAACCCCAAAAGCACTCGTCATTTTTGGTGTCTGAAGTAACGCCTCTACTTCATCGATTGATAGTACTTTCGGTAATCTCCGTTCTCCTTGCGGCGTTTCAATATGTACGGATGGGTCGTGCTCTACCGCCCGTTCACGAAGTAAAAATTGGTGAAACGAACGAATCGATGCAATATGACGTGCTAATGTTTTCGAAGATTTTCCGTTTTCTTTTAAGTGCTGCAGAAAATTAACAATGTGCAAGCGTGTTACTTCATGAAAGCTTTTCGCCTGTTCTACATTTTGCAAATACTTTACATAACTTTTTAAATCACGTTCATAAGATACTACTGTATTTTTCGCTAGCCCTTTTTCGACAACCATATAATGAATAAAATCTTTTAATTGATCTTCCAATCTACACTACTCCCCATTTTCATAGAAAAACATCATTCTATTTACGAAAGCATCCTTTGCCGGCTCTTCATTCCCTGATACTTTTTCTACAGTCTCTTCTTTTGGCTTTTCATAACGATGATAGCTTTCGTATTCTTCATTTATCCATAGTATAGCGAAATAAAACAAAATCGTACAACTTGTAAATAATAAAAATACTTTTATCCCATCAAAAGTTAATTTTAAAGCTCGGCGCATTGTAAATTCCTCCAAAATATAAGTTATTACAACATATGCCAAGCTTTCACCAATTTATACCTTATTCAAATAAAAAACCTCTTCCTAGTTAAATAGGAAAAGGTTATTTTTCATCCGTTTCATTTTCTTGACAATTTTTACAAATCCCATGGAATGTTAAACGATGATCCTTCACCTTAAAGCTCCAGTCATGTTCTACTTTCCTTTCCACTTCACCAAGTAAATCTTCTTGTATTTCTTGTACAGCACCACATTGTGTACAAATCAAATGATGGTGGAAACGCTGCGCACCTTCTTGGCGTAAGTCATAGCGTGAAACACCGTCTCCGAAGTTAATCTTATCGACAACTTTTAACTCAGATAATAGTTCTAAAGTTCGATAGACGGTTGCTAATCCGATCTCTGGCGACTTTTCTTTTACAAGGAGGTAAACATCTTCTGCGCTTAAATGATCTTCTTCATTTTCTAGCAGCACACGAACTGTTGCTTCACGTTGCGGTGTTAATTTGTAGCTCGCTGCATGTAATTGCTTCTTAATTCGTTCAATTCTTTCTTCCATTCGGTACTACTCCCTCCTCGCCACTCTTACACCATTATATCAGAAGAAGGGCTTCTGTCAAAAGAAAAACAATAAAAACAAATTGATAATTATTCTCAAAAAGTATTTATTGTTTATTAATAGCCTCAACGACTTCTTTCATTAAAACTGGTGATGCATAAGCTTCTACACTAGAAGCGAGAGCGAGCACCGCTCCAATGATAAGAAAGAAGCATGTATAACGAATTAATAATGGGAATAGCGGCTCGGTTATTTTCCGTATAAATTGATGCCTAATCATTCGTAAGGAAAAGCTTGCAGCAATTGTTGTCATAACGAGAAATACTGGAATGATAATGAGATTTTGCGGCAATACAGAAACGAATGCTAATAATAATCCATTCCATCCATGCTGACTTACTAAAAAACCTACTGTAAATCCGACAACTACTCCTTTTACAAACAATAAAATAAAAATAAGTGGCAATCCAATAATTGAAATCCCTAAAATCCAAATAAATCCAATGTATTTTAATTGTGAAAAGTAACTTTCTCGAAACATTTCGCTTGCAATAGCAAATTCTCCTTTAGAAACTTGTCCAAAAAAACGTTGTAAATAAAATGATAAATCTTGTTTTTGATTTAATTGTAAACTATTTACAAGAATGGCCCCAAATATTACTCCCATCAATAATAAAACAGCGTTAAATATATATAATGAAGAGTTTTCCTGTATGTGAGACATTACACGGTCTTGCCAAGTTTTTCTCCACATTTTTCTTCCCTCCGTTCACACTCTTACTAAAAATGTATGAAAGAAAGAAAAAAGTATGACGAATTAACATTGAAATTCCGCTCTACTTTGCTAAACTAAAAAGTAGAGAATAGGAGGGATTTCTCTTGAAACCATTATTATTAGATTTTCCAACATTATTTCAAACTGAACGCTTACAAGTTCGTAAGCCATTTCCAGGTGATGGTGCAGAAGTGTATGAAGCAATCCAAGCTTCTCTAGAAGACTTAGTACCGTGGATGCCAATTAACGCTGAAACAGAAGAAAGTGCTGAAGAAATCGTTCGTAACGCTCACGGGCAGTTTTTACTTCGTGAAACACTTGATTTTCACTTATACGATAAAGTATCTGGTACATTCATCGGAGCTATAACGCTCAAGCCTGAAAACTGGGATATTCCAAAGTTTTCACTTCACTTCTGGCTGCATAGTGCTTATACAAAACAAGGCTATATGACTGAAGCCATTAAAGGTGCCATTCAATTTGCCTTTGATAAGCTAAGTGCTAGAAGAATTGAAATTCGTACTGATGCAACAAATGCAAATGCATGTAACCTAGCAGAACGTTTAGAATTCATTCTAGAAGGTACAATGGAAAATGATTTCATAGCACCAGATGGTAGCTTACGTGATGCACGCGTATACGCAAAAATCAATTAAAAAACACTCGCCTTTGGCGAGTGTTTATTTTTGTAGTTGTAAATATTGTACTGCAAACATCGTCTTCGCATCATGAATACGAAGATCTTTCATAAGAATAATCGCTTCTTCTAACGATACTTCCATCAATTCCACGAATTCATCTTCATCTAACTCGGCTTTATTTTCTTTTTTCGTCAAACCTGTCGCTTTATATACATATAAAATTTCATCTGCAAATCCTGGAGATGTATAGAAAGAAGTAATAAGCTCCATATTTTCACATACATATCCTGTTTCCTCTTCTAATTCACGAACTGCTGTCACCTCAGGTTTTTCACCAGGTTCTAACTTGCCGGCCGGAATTTCTATAATCGCCTTTTCAAGCGCTTTACGATACTGCTCGACAAGCACAATTTTCCCCTCATCAGTAATAGCAATAATAGCAACTGCACCAGGGTGATTTACAATTTCACGTTTACTCATTGCTCCATTTGGTAATACTACATCATCAACACGAACTTTTATAACTCTACCATCAAAAATCGGCTCAGTTTTTACTGTTCTCTCTGCAAGATTACTCATACTACTTCATCTCCCTGTTCTATTTCCTATTCTTTCCTCATACATTTTACCACATTGAAAGGAGCGTGATAGAAATGAAAGTTTATATTTTACCAAATCGCGTCACTTTAGTCGGAAAAGCATGGCAAATTCGTCATAAGCTAAAACAATATGGAAAAGAGTATACAACTGTACAAGAGTGGATTACAGCAAATAAAAAGTAAACGTTTGTCAACCTCTTTTCCCTTGCGTACAATAAAGGTAAGGAGGTTGACCTATGAAAAAACGTCAATTAGGAAACTCAGATTTGTTTGTGACAGAAATGGGACTTGGCTGTATGTCTCTCGGTACATCTGAAACAGAAGCTATGCGTATTATCGATGAAGCAATCGATTTAGGAATCAATTTTTTTGATACAGCGGATTTATATGATTATGGATTAAACGAAGAATTTGTTGGAAAAGCCTTAAAAGGGAAACGAGACCAAATTGTTCTTACAACAAAAGTTGGAAATCGATGGACAGAAGAAAAAAACGGGTGGTCTTGGGATCCTTCTAAAAATTACATAAAGGCTGAAGTGAAAGAAAGTTTACGTAGACTTCAAACTGATTATATTGATCTTTATCAACTTCACGGCGGGACGATTGAAGATCCAATAGATGAAACAATTGAAGCCTTTGAAGAATTAAAAAAAGAAGGTATTATTCGTCATTACGGTATTTCTTCTATACGTCCAAATGTTATCCGTGAATATGCTAAACGTTCCAATATCGTTAGTGTGCTAATGGAATATAGCCTTTTAAATCGTCGCCCTGAAGAATGGTTCCCACTTCTAAGTGAACATCAAATTAGCATTATTGCTCGTGGGCCACTTGCAAAAGGAATTTTAACTGATAATAATGCAAGAAAGATAGAAAGAGTAAAAGAAAAGAATTATCTTTCTTATTCTTACGATGAATTATATGCGACACTTGCGAATGTAAAAGAAATAATCGGAGAAAGCTCTTTAACAGGAACAGTTATTCAATATTGCTTACATAACGAAACTGTTGCAGCTGTTATACCTGGTGCAAGCTCTATCCAACAATTGAAAGAAAATGCCCAGGCTAGTAAACAAACACAGTTAACAACAGCTCAATATATACAACTTCAGCAAATTGCTAAATGTGATACTTACGCTTTACATCGTTAAAAAGACGCTACCATACTGGTAGCGTCTTTTTATAGCGTATCATATTTATCCGGATTCGTTCCTACATGTAAATTACGATTTAACGTATTAATTTGAGTCATCTCTTCTTCCGTTAATGAAAAATCAAAGATAGAAAAATTCTCCTTAATGCGAGATGGTGTAACAGATTTAGGAATCGTCACTACCCCGCTCTGAATATCCCATCTTAATATAACTTGCGCAGGTGTTTTTTCATATTTCGTAGCAATGGCCTGAATAATCGGGTTCTCGAATACTTCCCCGCCTCTCATTAATGGGCTCCATGCTTCCATTTGAATTTGCTCACCTTGACAGAAATTACGCAATTCAAATTGCGCTAACATCGGATGAAGTTCCACTTGGTTGACCATCGGCTTCACTTTACAATTTGGTAATAACAGTTCTAAATGATGTTTATGAAAATTTGAAACACCAATCGCGCGCACTTTACCTTCTTCATACAGTTTTTCTAGCGCTCGGTACGTATCGACATACTTCCCTCTTATTGGCCAATGTATTAAATATAAATCTACATAGTCCATTTGTAATTTCTTTAAGCTTTTTTCAAACGCCTCAAGTGTTTCCTCGTATCCTTGATCGTCGTTCCAAACTTTTGTTGTAATAAATATGTCTTCTCTCGGAATCCCTGATTCACGAACCGCTTCTCCGACACCGCTTTCATTTTCATATACAGTTGCTGTATCAATCGAACGATATCCAACTTCTAACGCTGTTTTTACTGCTTGTTTTACTTCATCGCCTTCTTTCGCTTTATAAACGCCTAGACCAATCATCGGCATTTTTACGCCATTATGAAGTGTAGTTGTTGGAATGTGCACAGTCGTCTCCCTTTCATTCTTACATTTTTTATAAGCCACCACTTTATTTCAACAAGATTCAACCAAAAAGTCAAAACATATGTACAGTTTACATAATAATTTTATACACTAAAACGCAAACTCAATTATTCATATTTCCTTCTCTCCATTCTTTCGCTTTTTCATCAACACTACGCACAAACTCATTTTTCCCTTCCGTATATAACGTGCCATCATATGTATATTTTTCGGCTAATTCTTTCTTTAAGGTTGCATATGCCTCTGCTTCTTCACAATGAGCCATCATATAATCACGAAACGCTAAATGCCTTACTATCTCAGGATTTCCTTTTTCAAAAACGTGTAAGTGATACGAGCGTTTTTCCTCAGTTCCATGAATAAAATAACGACGTCTTGAAATACCATTTTCCCCTTTTACGATATAACCAAGCTCTTCAAAACGTTCATTCCAATAATCTACTCTGTCGATACACTCTACTTCCATAATCATATCTATAATTGGTTTAGCTGCCAGTCCTGGCACTGATGTACTTCCAATATGATGGACTTTCACCATTTCTGGCATCGCCGATTTTAATCGTTCGGCCTCTATTTGAAATTTTTCATTCCAATGATTTTCATGCGGAACGACTACAATTTTTCTCATTAAAACTCCCCTTTTCTTACAAGCTCGTCAAAAAAATGATCAGCGGTATGCACTGATCATTTTTTATATTATTTAAAGTCTTTCCAAGTAAGGCTACTTTCACTTAACAGTTCTTCAAATGATTTATTTTTTTCACGTTCTTTTTGTTCTCGGCGCTTTCTTTCCAGTTCAGCTGCCTCTTTTTCTTCTTCTCTCACTTGCAATTCTTTCTTCTTATTCTTTAATTGCTGCATGAGTGAATCATTTAATTGATCGCCTAATGTAAGCGACTCTTTCTCTGGTCTATTCACTTGCGATTGTCTTTGCATTTGTCTTTGTTTCTTTTTCTTCATGCTACTCACCTTTTACTTTTTTCTCCATTATAGTAGATACACAATGAACTCGACAATAAAAAAGGTTCGTTACTCTATTATTCACTTTTTGTAAATATGTTAATTTTTCGAAAAAACTAAATTTTTATATAGATATAATCCTATGAATCTATTAAAATTATGTCGTATGATGTCAGATTATAAAAAAGGAGAATTAAATTATGTGGAAAAAAATCATTCCTGCTGTTGCCGTTTTAAGCACCATTACTTTTTCAAGCGTATTTGCCGCTCCCCCATCCCAGACTCCAGCTGAACAAAACCGCTACGTAGACGTACAAATGCTTGGTATTAATGATTTCCATGGACAACTAGATACTGTTAAAAAAATTAATAACAAAGAAGCTGGTGGCGCTGAGTACTTAGCTACTTATTTAAAAGAACGTAAAAAACAAAACCCTAATACACTTCTCGTACATGCTGGCGATATTGTCGGAGCTAGTCCACCAGTTTCAGCGTTGTTACAAGATGAACCAACAATTGAATTTTTAAATGACTTAAAATTCGATGTTGGTACAATCGGAAACCATGAATTTGATGAAGGTATCGATGAAATGAAACGCCTCATTTACGGTGGATATCATGAGAAAACAGGTAATTTCAAAGGTGCTAACTTCCCTTATGTCGCTGCTAACTTCTATAACAAATCAACTGGTCGCTTATTTTTACCACCATTTACTGTAAAAATGGTAGATGGTGTTCCTGTAGGATTCATTGGCGTTGTTACAACCGATACGCCAAATGTCGTGATGCCTACTATGCTTAAAAATGTACAGATCACTGACGAAGTAGAAGCAATTAATAAATCAACGCAACAATTAAAGCGTCTCGGTGTTAAATCCATCGTCGTCCTTGCCCATGTCGGCGGAACAACTGATGAGTCTGGCGTGACAAATGGAGACCTTACTCGAATTGCAAATGAAACAGACTCAGAAGTTGATGTTATTTTCGGTGGACATAGTCACACGTATGTAAATGGTACTGTAAATAATAAACTAATCGTCCAAGCGAACTCTTATGGAACAGCTTTCTCAGACGTAGATGTAACAATTGATCGTAAAACAAAAGATATTGTAAAGAAAAAAGCTGAAGTGATTACAACATATCATGAAGGTGTGGAACCTGATAAACAAGTAAAACAAAAAATAGATCAATATAAAGAAACAATCGCACCACTTGTAAATGAAGTTGTAGGAAAATCTACAGCACCTATCGACCGTAAACAAAATGATGCTGGTGAATCTACTCTTGGGAATGTAATTGCCGACGCACAGCGTCAAACGATGCAAGCTCAAATCGCACTTATGAATCCTGGTGGCATTCGTAATGACTTAGATGCTGGCGATATTACTTGGGGCGAATTATATGGCATTCAGCCTTTTGGAAACCAATTGATTAAAGTAGATTTAACAGGTCAAGATATTCGCGACATTTTAAATCAACAATGGCAAAAAGGAACAACAAGAATGCTTCAAATTTCAGGTATTCAATATACGTGGGATGCAAATAAACCAAGCGGTGAAAAGGTTACGAATATACGCTTAACAAATGGCGAAGAGTTATCTCCATCTAAAACGTATAGCGTAGTTGCGAATGCTTTCTTAGCTTCTGGCGGTGACGGATTCGTATCATTTAAAAATGGGAAGAATTCAGAAACTGGTCCAAACGACTTTGAAGCGCTAGTCGATTATGTAAAACAATTAAAAGAACCAATTCAGCCAGTTATTGATGGAAGAATTCAAAAGATAAATTAAGTATTTCCCTCATATGCGACCCAGATTTTTATTGTAAAGGATACGCACTTATACTTAATCCACAACATTAGTAAAACCTAAAAAGGATACTCGTTCTTACAATGAACATAGTATCCTTTTCTTTAGTTATCAAAATGTGATGTTTTGTTAAAATCATATTGTTGTAAAAATTGTTGTAACGCCTCTTCTACAAGTTTAGATTTTTGAATTCCTTTCGCTTCTGATATAACGTCTAGTTTTGCTAATATTTCTTTATTAATAGAAAAGGTACGTTTCTTTTTCTCTGTACTTATACTCATAATGGGCACAATTACTTCTTCTCTCTTTCTTAATAACTCATAAATACTTTGTAATTGCTCATAAATTAATAATTGATAATCCGTTTTCGCATATTGAAGGGCTGTCGCTTCTTGGAGTTGTAAGTGACGCGGTTCTTCTCCATCTCCTACAAAAATACGTTTCTTCTGTTCTCCATCATATTCGTATCCAATCAGTCTTAATTTCTTTGATAATGTATATGGGCTTATTTCAAGACGTTTTGCTATAATAGCGATGGATTCACGTCTATTTAAGCAATCTATAATTTCTCCAATCGTCACAATTTCCCTCCTCCCGTGTTGAAATGACACTAGTATGGTATGTTACAATGATTTTCTAACAGTATATGCAAAACGAATAGCCTGTGCGATTCATACGATTTCAGAAAAGGAGGATTTCCATATGCTTTTTCGTAGCTATACCCCACAGTTTTATAATGAAAATAAACAACTCATTCCTAATAGTATTGCTACGATGGAAAGCGTTATGATCCATAATCGAAAACAAACTCTCCTTATGCGCGGGCAAAACATAGAGCAGCCAATTTTATTATGCTGTCATGGCGGACCTGGCATGGCACAAATTGGATTTATTCGTCATTTTCAAAAAGAATTGGAGAAACACTTCATCGTTATTAATTGGGATCAGCGCGGGGCAGGTAAATCCTTTTCAATGAAAGATTTCGGAGCAAATTTTAAAATCGATCAATTCGTTTCCGATGCAAAAGAAGTGATTCAATATGTACTTAAAAAGTTCAATAAACAGAAACTATTTCTCGCTGGTCATTCTTGGGGAAGCATTATTGGGCTTAACATAGCACATCAATATCCACAGTATATCGAGGCTTACATCGGTATTGGGCAGATTGTACATATGAAACAAAACGAAGAATTGCTATATCAGCATTTAATTCGTTCTGCAAAAAAACATGATCATAAAAAAGCATTAGCGTCCCTTTTGAAATTAGGCAAACCACCATTTTTAGATACAAGACGCCTTATTATTCAAAGAAAGTGGCTTGGCACATTCGGCGGAGCAATCCAAAACGGATCTTCCTTTTCTTTCATACGAAAAGGCTTCTTTTCCCCTGAATATACGCTATTAGATTGGTTCAAGTTTCTCGCAGGAAATTTAAAATCTGGCGTTTTATGGGAAGAAATGTTGACAATCGATTTCTTTTCTTCTATTTCAAGCTTATCTATTCCGGTTTATTTTTGTTCTGGTCGCTATGATTATCGAACTCCTTATGCTCTCGTTCAGGAATATTGTGATGTGATAGAAGCCCCCATAAAAAAAATGATTTGGTTCCCAAATTCAGCACATTCTCCTGATTTAGAAGAACCAGAATTATTCGCCAATTCTTTACAATCAATTAAACAAGAGCTAGCTTTTCAACATTAGTAACAAAAGGCTCTTTTACATTTCATAGAAAACAATTTATAATAATATGTCGCAACTATGTATAAATCTAGCAAAGTGCTTCATATTTACTTGCCTTAACACAATAAAATTTTAGGGAGATTACATTTATTATGAATGCTGTACTCGTCGCAGTAGCAGTTATGCTATTGCTTAGTTTGTTACGTGTCCAGGTCATTGTCGCCATCATTGTTGGAGCTTTAACAGGCGGAATTATCGGTGGACTCGGTATTTCAGAAACTATTAACACTTTTACAACTGGCCTTGGAAACAGTGCTCCAATCGCTTTAAGTTATGCAATGCTTGGCGGTTTCGCTATTTCCCTTTCCAAAACAGGACTTCCAGATGCCATGATTCAAACTGCACTAAAATGGATTGGCAATGAACAAGACACGAAAAAACAAGTTTATTCTAAAATACTTATTTTATTCATCATTTTAACGATGGCTTGTTTCTCACAAAATGTGATTCCTGTTCATATCGCTTTCATCCCTATCTTAATTCCAGCACTTTTAAAAATATTAAATGAGCTGAAAGTGGATCGCCGACTTGTTACATGTATTATTACATTCGGATTGATTACTCCTTATATGTGGATTCCAGCAGGGTTCGGAAAAATTTATCATGACGTATTGCAAACAAATGCTGCGCAAAGTGGTCTTACATTTGATGTCGCACTTATTCCAAAAGCAATGACTATTCCAGCAATCGGTATGATTATTGGATTATGTGTAGCGGTATTCATTACGTACCGGAAACCTCGTACGTATGAAACAGAACAAGTTCATACTACCGCAAATGAAATCGTTCCCTATACAAAACGTAGCATTATTTTCGGATTGTTATCTATCATAGCCACATTAACTGTTCAATTAGCAACGGAATCAATGATTTTCGGTGCTTTAGCGGGGATTATCGTCTTATCAGTAAGTGGTAGTCTACCTCTTAAAGAAGCAGATGCGATATTAACAAGCGGAATGCGCATGATGTCCTTTATCGGTTTTGTTATGATCGCTGCCGCTGGATTTGGCGCTGTTCTTCGAAAAACAGGACATGTTGAATCTCTTGTGCAAACGAGTGCACATATAATTGGAAATAACAAACCACTCGCTGCATTTCTTATGCTTGTGATTGGACTTCTCGTTACGATGGGAATTGGTTCATCCTTTTCAACCATCCCTATTTTAACAACAATTTTTGTGCCTCTTTGCATGCAGCTTGGATTTAGTCCAATGGCCACAATTGCAATTATCGGTACAGCTGGAGCGCTAGGCGATGCGGGATCTCCAGCATCAGATAGTACACTTGGGCCAACATCCGGTTTAAATGCTGATGGTCAACACCATCATATATGGGATACATGTGTACCAACTTTTCTGCATTATAATATACCGTTACTTATATTCGGCTTTATTGCCGCAATTACATTATAAAAGGTGCGTTTTATACGCACCTTTTACTTTTTTATTTTTTCTTTTAATTGTTGTAAAGCTATTTTCCCATTTTCTTCGGCGCAACTTTCAATTTTCATGAGTGACGGGCCTATCCATTCACTGTCTATGCTCCCGTTCGGTCCAATAATTTTCAACTTATCCGGTATACGGATATTGAAATTTTTCGCTGCTTGAATTAACTCAAAAGTAACCTTTTCACTTGAAGTTACAATTCCATCTATATACGGGTAAGTTTGCAAGAATGTAATAAACTGTTTATTCGTATATCCTTGTACACATACTTCTCGATAAGAGATTCCTTCCTCCCAAACAGTATCTAAAAACCCTGATATGTGCTCTTCCATTTCTTCACTATCTTCTCTCTCACCGAAATAAGCAAGGAAGTGACAGCCTTTTTCTTTTAATAAAGAAACCGCCCTTTGTCCACTTTCATAATAATTTGCATGGGATTTTTTTTCGTCGATCACAACAAACGGAAGTGGAATTTCTCCTATACTTTTAAAAACGGATCTTGTTAAAATAACCCCTGCAACGTTATTTTCCTTCAACATATGTATGTATCTATCTTTATTCTCTATATTACAAACAATGATTTGATATCCTTCTTTATATGCTATTTCCTCAATACAATGTAGCAAAGTGATGTTTGATGAGTCATATAGATTATCTACAAGTAATGCAATTATCGTTGAATTTTCTTTAAATAATGGCTTTGCTGCATTATTTGGCCTATAACGTAATTCCTCAATTGCTTCCTTTACTTGTTCTACTGTGTCCTCATGAACGTATCCTTTTTCATTAATAACTCGTGAAACGGTTGCGACTGAAACACCTGCCAATTTTGCAACATCACGTATAGTTGCCACATCGTCACCCCTTAATATGGTAATAGATTACAATTTTACGGTAACCTAAATTACAATATTCGTCAAGGTTAATAACTTATATTTCTGAAAATTGTTACATCATTTTATTAAACGATACTCCAACTGTATTTCATGTAAAATTGGGATGTTATCATATCCGATACGCGGAATTTCTTTCTTTATTTTTCGTGCCTCTTCCACTGCATTCACATATAAATTAGTCATCATAAAATTACGTTTTTGGTAAAAACGTAACGCATTCATATTATCATTTGTTGTTATGAGCCAAACCCGCCCGCACCGTTCTTCTTCTGCAAAGTGTAATACACAATCTACAAGTTTCGTCCCTATTCCTTTTCTTTCTTCAAAGCTATCTAACGATACAATTTCACAAATATTTCCGGTCACTTCATACGTTATAATTCCGATTATTCTGTCATACAAGAGCGCAACAAATCCTGGCAACTCTTCTAACTGATGCCCCTTACCACGTGAAACCATCAATGAACTCCCCCAGTTCTCACACATGAACATTCGGATTGTTTCTTTCATCGCTGGCGTAATTTTTTGTATATACACCATTTCCTATTTCTCCCCTTTTCTATCATTGTGATACAATGTAAGTGTATCACATGTAACGGTATTTGGAGGATGAGGTAAAGTATGAAACGTTTTTTTGCAGCATTGTTTACTATACTAGGTGCGATAACTGCCCTTGGGATTTTCTTTACAAATAAAGTGATGTACTTAAAGAAAAAAACAGAGGAAGAAGTACTCGAAAGAGAAACGAAAAAACATTTTCGTTTAGAGGATTTTGATGCTCTTCATAAAGAAGAAATTCATATTCCTTCGCAATTCGGATATGATCTTCACGGATATTACATTCCTGCTGGTCATTCCAATAAGTTTATGATTTTTTGTCACGGCGTAACTGTAAATAAAATGAACTCTGTAAAATATGCAAGGTTATTTTTAAACAGAGGGTATAATGTCGTTATTTATGATCATCGTCGTCATGGTAAAACTGGCGGAAAAACAACAAGCTATGGATACTATGAAAAACATGATTTAAAATCTGTAGTTGACTGGCTAAAAAGTCGCTTTGGAACAAATATAACACTCGGTATTCATGGTGAATCTATGGGAGCTGCAACACTTCTTCAATACGCAGGACTTGTAGAAGATGGTGCTGATTTCTATATTGCAGATTGTCCTTTTTCTGATTTCTACGGGCAATTACAACACCGTTTAAAGGTTGAATTCCATTTACCTAAATGGCCTTTATTACCTTTAGCAAATGCTTTTTTAAAAGTACGTGACGGTTATACGATTCGCGAAGTTTCACCAATCGATTGTATAAAAAATATTAATAATCCCGTCCTCTTTATTCATAGTAAAGATGATGATTATATTTTAGCTGATATGACGAAATCACTATATGAAGCAAAAGAAAACAATAAACAACTTTATATTGCAGAACGCGGTGCACACGCTTGCTCTTATAACGAAAATAAAGAAGAGTATGAAGCAGCCGTTGATCAATTTTTAAACTCATATGTAAAAGAAACAAAAAACAGGCTTGCATAAGCCTGTTTTTTTATTGCGCTAAAACGTCTGTAACTTGTTCCATATTTACAGAAATCCATTGCATTGCATCATCTAACGTTGGAAATTCTGTCGTTTGAAATGTTACTTCATCTTGAAGTAACCAAACATCCTTTGCCTCTTGCCCTACACCTGCAATGGACCAATGTAACAAACTATATGGATGATTATCATTCAAAAATGATGCCCACGTGCGCTCATTTGCAATGTTTCGTAATGTATGTAATTGTTTATCCATCTCTCGTCACCTTACTCTAGTCAGTTATAAAAAACATTATAACACTCTCTTCTCTCCCAAAGAAAGTGCTCATTTTATATTGTCAAGTACTTCTCTTAATTATATGATGAAATTAAGCGTTTGGGAAGGAGGGATAGCGTTGGCGAAAGTACAAATTAAAGTAAATGATAATGGCTCTTTTCGCGTTACAGGGGACGTGGAATTAGTCGATTCACAAGGGAATGTATTCCCAGCAAAACCGGCATTTTCTTTATGCCGTTGTGGTTTATCAAAAAATATGCCTTATTGCGATGCTTCGCATAAAGGGAAATTCGAGTCTGTCGTTAGAGCACCAGAGGCAGAATAATTTTACATGTGACATGCACATTTTTTTGTGCATGTTTTTTCTTTTCATTAACTCTCGTCCCCCTTTTCCTTACAACATTCCTCGTACTTTTGTCCTCATTCCAACTTACATATATTTTCACACAATTCTTCACATTCGAATATTTTTTTCTAGCCTTTTATTTTTTTTGTGCTATAATTTGAGCAAACAACATCCTTCGGGGTCGGGTGAAATTCCCAACCGGCGGTGATGAAGTGCAAACTTCTAAGTCCGTGACCCGTTTTCAACTCGAAAACGGTGGATCTAGTGAAACTCTAGGGCCGACAGTATAGTCTGGATGGGAGAAGGATATGTTTTCTAGTAATTTTATATAGCGAATACACTTTTATTTCAGTATGCATATTTTTAAAGTTTCGTTTTGAATCTTTATATATGTTTTATTTTGTATACTTATGTTTCTATACTGAAATAAAAAGATACGACTAGCGTTTGAAAAATTCGATATTTTTGCTAGGTTTTTTCCTTATGCAAAAATACCAATCATCGTTAGGTTTCTTTCCTGTACTTTCGTATTCGAACTATATTTCTAGAAATCACGTCTCCCAAACCCCAAGGATATAAAATCCTTGGGGTTTTTTGATTTTTTCAGGAGAGGTGAAGGGAATGACAGATCAAGAATATATGAGGATTGCCCTACAGTTAGCAGAAGGGACATCTGGACAAACAAGTCCAAACCCTATGGTTGGTGCTGTTGTTGTAAAAGAAGGAAACATCGTCGGTATTGGCGCTCATTTACGTGCTGGTGAAGAACACGCAGAAGTTCACGCGCTTCATATGGCTGGTGAAAAAGCAAAAGGAGCTACCGTTTATGTAACACTTGAACCGTGTAGCCATTTTGGAAAAACACCACCTTGCTGTGAATTGCTCATCAAAAAAGGAGTCAAACGGGTTGTAATTGCTACTCTTGATTGCAATCCTCTCGTTTCTGGTACTGGAAAAAGGAGATTAGAAGAAGCTGGCATCGAAGTAGCTACCGGTGTTCTTGAAACAGAAGCCACCTTATTAAATCGTTTCTTTTTTCACTACATGAAAACGAAGCGTCCATTTGTAACAATAAAAACAGCGATGAGCTTAGATGGAAAAACAGCAACTGTCACGGGGGAAAGTAAGTGGATTACAGGTGAAGAAGCACGAGCTGATGTTCACCAATATCGTCATACACATGATGCGATTCTCGTTGGAGTGAATACAGTTATAGCTGATAATCCGCATTTAACGACAAGAATTCCTAACGGGGGTAAAAATCCTATTCGTGTTATTTTAGATACCCATTTACGAACGCCACCATCTTCTCATGTCATAACAGATGGTTTAGCACCGACATGGATTATTGTCGGTAAGGATGTAAATAAAGAGAAAATAGCTTCTTATGAATCTGAAAATATAGCTATATTCCAAATGAAAACAAAACATATAGAAATCAAGGACCTCCTTTTCTTTCTTGGAGAGAAGCAAATTCTTTCTCTATTCGTTGAAGGTGGTCAAACAGTTCACGCAAGCTTCTTACAAACAAAGCATTTCAATGAAATTATAACTTATATAAGCCCGATATTAATTGGTGGGAATGATGCCCCTACTTTATTTGGTGGAAATGGTTTCGCAGCATTGCAAGATGCACTTTCCTTGGAAATTCAAGAGATGAAACAAATTGGTGATGATATAAAAATCGTTGCGAATGCCCGAAGTGAGGTGACGGAATGTTTACAGGAATTGTAGAAGAATTAGGAACGATTGCAAACATGCAACAAAGCGGAGAAGCGATGAAGTTAACGATCCATGCGAATAAAATTTTATCAGATGTTCACTTAGGTGATAGTATCGCGGTTAACGGTATTTGCTTAACTGTAACGAGTTTCACAACAGCTTCATTCACAGTGGACGCAATGCCTGAAACGATGCAATCAACATCACTTCGCATGCTTACACAACACTCTAAAGTAAATTTAGAGCGGGCGATAGCTGCAAACGGACGATTCGGTGGGCATTTCGTTTCAGGACATATTGATGGCATCGGAACGATATTAAACAAAAAACAGCACTATAATGCCGTCTATTACAAAATAGCTATTGCTGATGAATTGCTGCGCTATTGTTTGCATAAAGGTTCCGTTGCTGTTGATGGAACGAGTTTAACAATATTTGATATAGACGAATCTTCCATCACAATCTCACTCATCCCGCACACAGTAAGTGAATCTGTTATCGGAGCAAAGAATACCGGTGACATCGTAAACATTGAGTGTGACATGATCGGTAAATATATCGAACGCTTTATTTCTAAACCTGTAAAACGAACAGGTTCAATGAGCGAAAGCTTTTTACAAGAAAACGGATTTCTATAAGGGGGAAGCATTATGTTTCATCGTATTGAAGAAGCTCTAGAAGATTTAAAACAAGGAAAAGTCGTTATCGTATGCGATGATGAAAACCGTGAAAATGAAGGCGACTTTATCGCTTTAGCAGAGTATATTACGCCAGAAACGATTAACTTTATGATTACACATGGGCGTGGTCTCGTTTGTGTACCGATTACGGAAGAATACGCAGAACGTCTACAATTAGAACCAATGGTAGCTCATAATACAGATTCGCATCATACTGCATTTACAGTGAGTATTGATCATGTTTCTACAACAACAGGGATTAGCGCTCACGAACGGGCAACTACGATACAAGAATTATTAAACCCTGCATCAAAAGGTGCTGATTTCAATCGTCCTGGACATATCTTTCCATTAATCGCGAAAGAAGGCGGTGTCCTACGCCGAGCTGGTCATACAGAAGCTGCTGTCGATTTAGCCAGACTTTGCGGAGCAGAACCAGCTGGAGTCATTTGCGAGATTATTAATGAGGACGGTACGATGGCACGCGTACCTGATTTACTACAGTGTGCAAAACAATTTGATATAAAAATGATTACAATAGAAGATTTAATTGCTTACCGCCACCATGAAACACTAGTGACGCGAGAAGTGGAAATTACATTACCTACAGATTTCGGTACTTTCCATGCAATTGGCTATTCTAACTCATTAGATACGAAAGAACATATCGCACTCGTAAAAGGTGATATTTCAACAGGAGAGCCTGTACTTGTACGCGTTCAT
Organism: Bacillus cereus group sp. N6; assembly: GCF_016483705.1. NCBI lineage: Bacteria > Bacillati > Bacillota > Bacilli > Caryophanales > Bacillaceae > Bacillus > Bacillus cereus group sp. N6. The sequence continues at coordinate 75,503 of NZ_JAEHBI010000003.1, read as the reverse complement.
TCAGAGTGCTTAACAGGAGATGTATTTGGCTCGTGCCGCTGTGATTGCGGACCACAACTCCATGCTGCACTTGCTCAAATTGAGCGTGAAGGAAAAGGCGTTCTTCTCTATATGAGACAAGAAGGACGAGGCATTGGCCTTCTTAATAAGCTTCGCGCTTATAAGTTACAAGAAGAAGGATTCGATACTGTAGAAGCAAACGAAAAACTTGGGTTCCCAGCTGATTTGCGTGATTACGGTATTGGCGCTCAAATTTTAAAAGATTTAGGTTTACAACATTTACGATTATTAACGAATAATCCACGAAAAATTGCTGGCTTACAAGGTTACGATTTAGAAGTAATCGAGCGTGTACCATTGCAAATGCCAACAAAAGAAGAGAATAAAACGTATTTACAAACGAAAGTAAACAAATTAGGACATTTACTAAACTTATAATTAAGGGAGAGGTTTATTATGGTATTCGAAGGTCATTTAGTTGGTACAGGATTAAAAGTTGGGGTTGTTGTTGGACGTTTTAATGAATTTATTACAAGTAAGTTACTCGGCGGAGCTTTAGATGGATTAAAGCGTCACGGTGTAGAAGAAACTGATATCGATGTTGCTTGGGTTCCTGGCGCATTCGAAATTCCTTTAATCGCTAAAAAGATGGCTAATAGCGGAAAGTATGATGCTGTAATTACGTTAGGTACTGTAATTCGTGGTGCTACAACACATTACGATTACGTTTGTAATGAAGTAGCAAAAGGAGTTGCATCTTTATCACTACAAACAGACATCCCAGTTATTTTCGGTGTATTAACGACTGAAACGATCGAGCAAGCGATTGAACGCGCGGGCACGAAAGCAGGTAATAAAGGCTATGAATCCGCCGTTGCTGCGATTGAAATGGCTCATTTATCAAAACAATGGGCATAAAAAAATAAAAAAGAGGCTGCGGCCTCTTTTTTATTTTTTTACTTTTTTCCGTACATCTTTTATTAATTCATCCATTGTTTTTCCTTCTGTTTGTATACGAAGCGTTTGTGCTGTTCTCCATACATTCTCTCTTTTCTTCGCCTCTTCTATAATAGTAATTTCTTTTCGCACTTCCTTTAAATCTTTCCCTTCTGTTTTCAATCCAAAATGTTCAGCTTTCGTTCGAAAATGTTGTTCAATTCGTTGTTGCATTTCTTTTTGTTCAGGATTTTCGGCAGCCTTAACTGGATCAGCACTTATTGCTTTTAGTAAAATTAGACAAGTCATAATCGCTAATATATATTTGTGCATGTAAAATCCTCCAACCCAATATAAATTACATATTTACTATGTACAATTGGGGCTTGGAAAATTCGTCCACCAAAATTCTTTTTTTCGCTCAAAAACCAATAGTATCAAGCTTTCACAACTATTTATTACATTTTATTTACAAAAAAAAGCAAACTCTTTTACAAGTTTGCTTTTTATCTATCTTATAATGCACATTCTTCAATCTCAAACCCTAAATCTTCAATCATACCCCAGTCTGCAGTCGGTTCTTGTCCAGCTGTCGTTAAGTAATCTCCAACAAAAATAGAATTTGCTGCAAATAAACCGATTGGCTGCACAGAGCGTAAATTGATTTCACGTCCTCCTGAAATACGAATTTCTTTCGTTGGGTTTACAAAACGCATCATCGCCAGTACTTTTAAACATTCTATCGGCGTTAATTCTTTTTGTCCTTCAAGCGGCGTACCCTTTACAGCAACAAGGAAATTACATGGAATTGAATCTGCATCTATACGTTGTAATTCAAATGCAATTTCAGCACGTTCTTCTATTGTCTCCCCCATTCCAAAAATTGCCCCAGAGCATGGTGAAATGCCTGCTTGTTTCGCTTTTTGAACTGTATCAACACGATCGTCATACGTATGAGTGGCGCAAATACTTTCGTAATTATTTGCATGTGTATTTAAGTTGTGGTTATAACGATGTACACCCGCTTCTGCTAAACGTCCTGCTTGATCTTCGTTTAAGAAGCCTAAACAACAACAAATCTTCAAATCTGTCGTTTCACGAATCTCCTTAACTGCTCCAATTACGTGATTCACCTCTTTATCCGTCGGGCGACGACCAGATGCTACAATACAATATGTACCCGCTTTACGGCGAATTGCTTCGTGTGCTCCTTCTACAATCTTTTCCTGCGTTAGCCATGCATATTTATCAATCGGCGCCTCTGAAATAATAGACTGTGAACAATATCCGCAATCTTCAGGACATAATCCAGATTTCGTATTAATAATCATATTCAATTTTACTTTCTTACCAAAGTGATGATGGCGAATGATGTAAGCTGCATTCATAATTTCTAACACTTCTGTATCATCAGCTTCTAATATTGCAATTGCATCCTCTTTCGTAATCATTTTCTCTTCTACTACGTCATGTGCAAGTTTTTTCCAATCCCTTTTTGTTTGTACTTGTTTCATTTCATCTCTTCCTCTCTTTTGTTATATGCATAAATAAAGCATGATACGTCGCCATTATCCCTTCATTTCCCGTGAAGTCTCTTTCGTATATGCGAAGCATCGCACGAAAGAGTGAGGGACTTTGACAATATGATTCTTCATTACTATTGGTCGCTCCTACTTTTCGAATAGAGTGTAGAAACTCCCTAACTTCTGTAAATCTCTCTATGTAACATGTTTCAGAAACATGCACATCCCCTGTTTCTATTTCACACATATGGCGCAACTGATTTTTCGAATAAAAAAGTTGCCCAATCGATGTTTCATTTTGTATATTTTTTTCTTCTTTCGCCCGCTGGAACGAAGCATGCAATTCTTGAAATGTTTCCTGTCCAAACGTTGAAAAGAGTAATATCCCATCTATAGACAAATGATGAAATAAATTTCTTATCACTTGTTTTAAATCATTTAGCCATTGAAATGTGGCATTTGAAATAATGACATCATATGTTTCTTCTAGTCGTAATCTTTCGATATCCTCACAGTAAAACGTTACATTTTTCACATTTTGTCTAGTTTTCGCAACTGCAATCATACTTTCAGCAAAATCAATGGCTGTAATATGTGCTTTCGGAAATAAGTTTGATAATTGCTCTGTAACATATCCTGTTCCGCATCCAAGTTCTAAAATACGTATCGATGAATTTGCACTATATCGCCGATTCAATGTAGAAAGTAATGAATGTGCCATCTTTTTTTGTACATTTGCATATTGATCGTAGGATACAGCTGCCGCGTTAAACCGTTTTTGAAGTAACGTTTTGTTGATCATGTCGTATCCCCTCTACAAATTGAATTATCTCATTTCCGCAATATTCAAAATTCGTTACGCATAATGCGTGTCCAGCCTCACTTACTACCTTGAGCGTGGCAGTCTCATTCTCAGCCATACTACGCGCTGCAGACAATGGACAAATTACATCCTGCTCTCCGTGAATAAGTAGTATAGGGACTTTAATTTCTTTCAGTTCTTCTCTCATATCTGCTTCTATTAAATACTCCAAACCTAATTGCAAAGACTGAATAGAATCACCTTTAAAGCGTTTTATCATATCTTCAAACCTTTTATTCTCTTTCAGCTCATCTTTTGTAAACATATTTTCATAAAACCGCTTGAGCGTATCTTCTTTCTTTCTCGCTACATTCTTTTTCAGCCGTTCTACATGCAGAGTATTCCATCCACTCGTATAATCACTCGTATTTGTAAATTTGGCAGTACCACCAATTAGTACGATACCTTTTGCCTTAACCTTTTTATGAGCTTGAACTGCTGCTAACGCTCCTAGTGACCATCCAACTAAAATTACATTTTCATCTTTTGCTACATCTATTATTCGCCCCGCAAATTCACTTTGTTCTTTCACATTACGCCAATTGATACATTGAACAGAATATCCTTTAAAATACGGCAGAACTAAAGTCCAAACACCTTCTTCCATTCCCCATCCAGGAATAAAAATAACCTTTAGCTCTTTCATACGAAAAACCCCTCTTCTTTACCAATGCGTATAATATGCTGAATAGCCCATTTTAAATCAGCTATTGTATGTTGGGACGTAACTGCAAAACGGACCCGTGAACTATTAACTGGAACCGTTGGTGGACGAATTGCAATTGCTGCAATACCTACCTCTTGCAGCCTTCTACTAAACCGTAAAGCTGCTTCATTTGAACCGACTACAATCGGTACAATATGAGTTGAGCTATTCCCAATATCAAAACCAGCTTCTTGCAAATGTGTCCTAAAATATGCTCCATTCTCTATAAGCCTCTCTCTTCTTTCATTATCTTCTTTCACAATTTCAATTGCTTTTTGCACTGCTCCTAACGTTCCTGGTGGTAAAGCTGTTGTAAAAATAAAGCTTCTCATCATATTTTGTAAATACTCTATATACATTGCATCACCTGTCAAATACGCGCCATAACACCCTAGAGCTTTGCTAAACGTCCCCATATGTATATCAATTTTTTGAGCAATATCTTTTTCTATATGAGACAACCCTGCTCCATCAATTCCATATATTCCACTCGCATGTGCTTCATCGACTATAATGATTGCCCCGTATTTCTCTTTCAGCTCCACTAACTCTCTCAAATACGCAGTATCACCATCCATACTAAAAACAGTATCCGTTATGATTAATTTCTTCTTTTTGGGCGGCGCTGCTTGCAACAGCTTCTCTAAATGATCTAAATCATTATGACGATACCTTTTATGCTCTGCTCCGCTTAATATAATCCCATCAACGATGCTTGCGTGATTTAATTTGTCACTAAACACAATATCGTGACGACAGGCTAATGAAGAAATCACTCCAACATTTGCGGTATATCCACTATTTACAACTAAGGCTTTTTCAGTGCCTTTCCATTCGCATATACTTCTCTCAACCTCTTCATACAGTGAATAATTTCCTACAACGAGCCTTGATGCTGTCGCTCCAGTTCCATATTTTCTTGTGCATGCAATAGCAGCTTCTTTTAACCTCTCATCTCCAGCTAACCCTAAATAATTATTTGACGCTAAATTTAGCATCCTTTTTTCATCTCGAATAAGCCATGTCTCTTCTGCTTGTTCTGTTACATGCAAATTGCGATACTGTCCTTGTTCATTTAATTGTTGCAATTTAGATTGAAGATGTGTGCGCCACGTTTGATTCATTTCGGATGAACTCCTCTAATTTTGAAATCATTATATACTCTTTTGCAGATTCCAAGACTTCTTCTTTTGTAAACGCACCTTCAAAGAATGGTAATAAACCTAAAACCGGTACCCCACTTAGCTCTTCAATCATTTCTTTATTTTCTTGTACTCTTTCCATTTCACATTCTTTGCAGCCGGATAAAATTACACCTGCTACTGTTAAGCCCTGTGCCTTTGCATAAGCAATTGTTAAAACTGTATGATTTACTGTTCCTAATGTAGGGCGTGCGACTATAATAAGAGGAAGCTGTAATTCCTTTGCGAAATCAATTACTAAAGCGTCTTCTGTATATGGAACAGCCAGTCCACCTGCCCCTTCTACAAATAGGCTATTAAACTCTTTCAATCGTTCATTATAATGATCCATAATGTCTTTTAAATGTACTACTCTTCCAGCTCTTTTCATGGCAAGTCTCGGAGCAAGAGGTTCTTCAATAGAATAAGGGCAAATTTCATCTTCTTTTGTTGGTACACCCGATAATGCTTTTAACCTTGCTGCATCTCCCTCTGGATTTGATGCAACATGTCCACTTTGCAACGGTTTATATACCCCGATGTTATATCCCAATTCTCTAAATACACCTACTAATGCACCCGCAACTACAGTTTTCCCCACTTCAGTATCCGTTGCTGTAACAAAAAAACCGCCCATTATTCTCCCTCCGTAACATCCGAGATTGCTTTATACAAAATACGTAACATATCATCAATCTCATCAATTGTAGAAGCAAGAGGAGGCATAAATACAATCGTATTACCGAGTGGTCGCAAAATCATGCCCAGCTCTCTTGAACGTTTACATACTTGAACACCGACTCTCTCTGTCCATTCAAACGCTTCTTTCGTTACTTTATTCTTCACAAGTTCAATTCCAACCATTAACCCGCACTGACGAATATCCCCTACATGTTTATACGCAAAGAGCGATTCTAATTGCGTCGCTACATATTCTGTCTTACTTGCCACTTCTTCTATTAAATTTGTTTTCTCGTATAGCTCTAGATTCGCAATGGCTACCGCACACCCTAACGGATTCCCTGTATAACTATGACCGTGGAAAAATGTTTTTTGTTCTTCATAGTCTCCTAAAAAGGCATTATAAATTTCATCTGTCGTTACGGTGATTGCAACTGGTAAATATCCACCTGTTAAACCTTTTCCGGCTGTTAAAATGTCCGGCGTTACATTTTCATGTTCACATGCAAACATTTTCCCGGTACGCCCAAATCCAGTCGCTACCTCATCTGTAATAAATAAAACATTATATTTTGTACATAAATTACGGAGCCCTCTTAAGTATCCTTTTGGCATTGTAATCATACCGCCAGCACCTTGCATTAAAGGCTCTACAATAATCGCCGCAATTTCTTCATGCTTTTCTTTCAGCAGCTCTTCCATTTCTTCTAAATGTTTTTTCACAATTTCCTCCTTATTATTTCCATAAGGAGAACGATATGTATATGGATACGGCATTTTAATTGCCTCAAATAAAAGTGAACTATACACTTGGTGAAACAAGTCTATCGCTCCTACTGAAACAGCTCCAATTGTATCACCGTGATACGCTTCTTTTAATGTAACAAATCTTTGTTTCTTCGGTTTTCCTTTATGCTGCCAATATTGAAAGGCCATCTTAATTGCAATTTCAACGGCGCTAGAACCGGAGTCTGAATAGAATACTTTCTTCAAACCTTCTGGCACAACTTCAATTATTTTTTCTGCTAATAAAATAGATGGAACGTTAGCAAGTCCTAACATAGTAGAATGGGCAATTTTATTTAATTGCTCACGAATTGCTTCATCTAATTCTGGTACTTGATGTCCGTGAACATTTAACCAAATAGATGAAACACCATCCCAATATTCATTTCCATTTACATCGTATAGCTTTCTTCCCTCTCCACGTTCAATAATGACAGGGTCTTCTTCTAAATAATCTTTCATTTGTGTAAACGGATGCCATACATAAGCTTTATTTTTCTCCGATAATTCTTCATATGTATAAGACGATTTTTCAGTCGTATTACTATTAACAGTCACAATTGTCACCCCTAATGTTAACTAATTTATAAATAAAGTTAACATTAAATTTAAATGACTGTCAATTATTTTTAAATCAAATAGTTCTTAAAAAAGAACAACTTATCATACGATAAGTTGTTCTACTTTCCGTGTTGTACCTTTCCGATTTCTAAAATAATCTCTTCATCTTTTTTTCCTTCTGTATCAATTCCAAGTTGTTTTGCATGTTCAATTAATAAATCATGGCGCTTCTCAAATCTTGCGGTATTTACTTCTTTCGTAACCTCTTCTTTTGTTTTCCCTTCAGTAGAAACTCCTAGTTTCTCAGCTGCTTTTTCCATCGACTTCTTCTCTTCCGTTTCTTCCGCTTTCTTCACTTCTAACTGCTGTATTTGCTTTTGTTTCGCCTGCTCTGATTCAGCTGCAAAAGCTGTGTAAATTCCAGCACTTCCGCCAATGACTAGTAAGGTGGTAAAAAGAATTATTTTTTTCTTCACTCTTTCCTCCCCTTTCAAATTCATTATAACGTACAAATTTAGAACATTAAAAACATTTAACCTTTATTTCCCTAAAAAAATATTGAACATTTTTATTGACATATAAGATGAAAATGTGATAAAAATTTAACTAGCATCATATGAATCGGCATTGATAGGATTTAGTAGTATTTCGATTTCTGATTTCAGAGAGCTGGTGGTCGGTGCGAACCAGTACAGAGCGAATTATGAATTACCCCCTGGAGCTTCTTTTGCGAAACGTAAGGAGTAGTGAAAGACGGTTATAGACCGTTATATCTAAAGAGTGGTGAAACGAAACTGTTTCACAATTTAGGGTGGTACCGCGAATTTTTCGTCCCTGCATATATTGCAGGGGCGTTTTTATTTTATTAGCGCATATCATACGACCCTTTATTTTGTGATACATTCATTTCACAAGCTAGGGTGGTACCGCGATATCTTCGTCCCTGCATAATTATATGCAGGGACGTTTTTTTATCCAATCATTTCCGTATCATATTGAAGGACCAACAATTACCGATAATTTGTCACAAAATTCTAAAATTTAGAAGGAAATACACAATATTGGCGAATTTTATATAAAAAAGAGCTATTTTAAATTACTTAGGAGGGGAAAACAATGGTTTCAAAAATTGAATCTGTTCTTTTAACATTATTTATCTTTTTCTGTATTGGCTTTAGTGTTATTCAATTAGAAGTTTCACCACACATCCCAATTTTATTTGGTATCGTTCTTTTATTAGCATTTGGATTTATGAAAAAAATCTCTTGGTCTACTATGGAAAAAGGGATGATCAGTAGTATTTCAGCTGGTATTCCATCTATTTTTATTTTCTTGCTTGTAGGCGTATTAATTAGTGTTTGGATCGCTGCTGGAACAATTCCAACTTTAATGGTATACGGCTTCCAGCTTGTATCTCCAAAGATTTTCGTTCCAACTGTTTTTGTTGTTTGTGCAATTGTTGGAACAAGTATCGGTAGTGCCTTTACAACTGCCGCAACTGTAGGACTTGCCTTTATGGGTATGGGTAGTGCTCTCGGATACGATCCAGCTCTAATCGCTGGTGCAATTATTTCTGGTGCATTCTTTGGAGATAAAATGTCTCCTTTATCTGATACAACAAACTTAGCTCCTGCTGTAACGGGTGTAGATTTATTTGAGCATATTCGTAACATGCTTTGGACAACAGTTCCAGCTTTCATTATTGCTTTTATCGCATTTTTCATTTTAGGAGGCGGTACTAGCGGAGACGTTGACTTCACAAACTTTATTAGCACTTTAGAGAAAAATACGACGATTTCTATCGTTACACTCATTCCAATTTTATTACTGTTCCTATTCGCATTTAAAAAAGTTCCAGCAGTTCCAACATTACTTGCAGGAATTGTGGTAGGAATTATTATTCTCTTTATTTTTAAACCTAGCACTTCTTTAGCTGATTTAATGAAAATTATGCAAGACGGATACGTTTCTAAAACTGGTATTAAAGACATTGATAGCTTACTATCTCGCGGTGGTCTACAAAGTATGATGATGTCGATTGCACTTATTTTCCTGGCTCTTTGTATGGGAGGATTATTACAAGGAATGGGTATTATTACGCAGCTCATGAATATCATCTCTAGCTTCGTAAAAAATAGCACACGTTTAATTATTTCTACTGCTTCAACTGCAATTGGTGTAAACTTCTTACTTGGTGAGCAGTACTTATCCATCGTTTTAACAGGACAAGCATTTGCTAATAAATACGATGAAGTCGGTTTAGAACGTCGGAATTTATCACGAGTACTAGAAGATGCAGGTACAGTTATTAACCCTCTCGTACCATGGGGAGTAAGTGGTGTATTCTTATCGAACGTCCTTGGCGTTCCGACATTTGATTACCTTCCATTCGCAATTTTCTGTTTAGCTTGCCCAGTCTTAACAATTATTGTTGGTTTCACTGGATTTGGCCTTTCATGGAAGAAAGAAAAAGCTGTAACACTTTCATAATATATTAAAAAGGATTACCTGAATCGGTAATCCTTTTTATATTTCTCCACTATCTATTTGCTTTCTTTCTTCTAAATAACAGAAGTAATCCCGCTCCAACAAACGCCAAGCCTGCTCCAATTGTAGAAGCAACACTTGTACCTGTTTTCGGTAAATCACGGTCTTCTTTATTTTCACTTACAGTTGTTGTTTCTTTTGAGTTTTGATTATCCGTTGTAGTTTGTCCAGATCCTGCATTATTTGCTTCATTTGTTGGTGGTGTCGTTGGATTTTCTCCATTACTACCTTCATCTGTTGGTGGTGTCGTTGGATTTCCTCCATTATTTCCTTCACCTGTTGGTGGTGTCGTTGGATTTCCTCCATTATTCCCTTCACCTGTTGGCGGTGTCGTTGGATTCTCTCCACCAGTTTCCTTATCATCATCGTTCTTCTTCGTTATATCAATTGCATATTTAGCAAATTCATTTTCAGATGGTCCAACATATGATATTTTCCCATCTTTCTTTATATACTTTTGTGCATTTGGTGAAGAATCGAATGTTGTATGTAATTTATCTGCAACAATCGGTTTAAACGTCCAATTTTTATCTGCTGCTGGATTAATAACTGGTGTTTCTTGCATATACTTCACAATGATTTGACGTGTTTCATCTTGTGATTGGTATACAACTTCGCCTTTACTTACACCTGGGAACGTTTGGCTACTTCCGCGATAGTTATTTGTAGCGACGATGAACTCTTGATTGTCAGCTACTGGCTTACCTTCATATGTCATATTTATAATACGATTCGTATTTGCATTTACAACTTTTCCATCTTTATCGTATTTCGTTGGTTGTGTTACATCAATTTCGTATTTTAAGCCATCTAAAATATCGAAGTTATATGTAGGATAGCTTATATTTACTAACGGCTGTTCTTCTGTTTTCTTTGGATCAATTTGGTTAAACTGACCTGCAGACATTTCAAGCCATTCTTTCACTTGTGCCCCATTTACTTTTACAGCATATAACGTATTTGGATATACGTATAAATCTGCAACGTTTTTAATCGCTAACGTTCCAGCTGGAATATCCGTATAATATGTAGCACCGTTTCGGCCACCTGCTTTAAATGGTGCGCCTGCAGATAAAACTGGAATTCCTTTATATTTGCTATACTGTCCATTTTCAGCAAATAACTTTTCTACATACCATTTTTGTGCATTTGTCACAAGTTGTACAGAAGGATCATCTTGTACTAATGAGAAATAACTATTAATTGGCGCTGTCGTTTTTCCTACAGCTGTATTCACATAATCAATTGTCGCTTGATGATCATCTTTAATTTCATTAACTAATTCTTGATCAGATTGTACTAATGGGTTCCCTTTACTATCAGCAATCGGACGAAGTTGCGGCTTCGATTGCTCTTTTTGTATTTCCCATTTTCCGTTTACCTTTTTCAATTGCATATCAATAATACCTAAGTTACTTCCAAAGACACCAGGCATTACAACTGGAACACCATTAAATACATCCTTCACTTCAGTATGTGAATGTCCCATTAATACTGCATCTACACCAGGAACTTCTGTTAAATAATACGAAGCGTTTTCCATGCCAACGTTGTATCCACTCTTATCAACGCCCGAATGCGCTAGTGCAACGATAACATCTGCACCTTCTGCTTTCATTTTTGGCACCATTTTCTTCGCTGTTTCAACTATATCTTTCGCTTTCACTTTTCCTTCTAAATTTGCTTTATCCCAGTTCATAACTTGAGGTGGAACAAATCCCATTACGCCAATTTTCACTTTTTGTTTTTGTCCTGACTCATCTTCTACTTCTTTTTCAAAAACATGATATGGTTTAAAGTAATTTTGGTCGTTCTCTTCATTAGTATCTTTATCATCTTTATAGACGTTCGAGTTAATAACCGGGAACTCTGTTTTACTAATTACTTTGTTTAAATAGTCTAAACCGTAGTTAAATTCATGATTCCCAAGAGAGATGACGTCATACTTCATTAAATTCATTAAACGATATAATGGATGTGTATAACTAGGATCCACAGGCTTCTTCGGATCATTTATTTTATTCGCTACATAATCTCCAAGTGGTGTCCCTTGCAATGCATCCCCATCATCAAATAGGACAGAGTTCTTCGCTTCTTCACGTGCTTTATTAACAAGTGTTGCCGTTTGCACGAGCCCTACTTTATTATCTGTTTTCGTTTGATAATAATCGTAATTCATTAAGTTAACGTGAATATCTGATGTTTCTAGAATTCGTAAGTTAACCGTACTCTCCCCGTTGTTCTCATCCGCATGAGCTGTTGCTGGCAATACTTGCGGCGCTATTACACCTATAGCAAGAGTTGCTCCAGCTAGCATTTTTTTTGACTTTTTCACAAAAAATCCCCCTTATACAATTACCAAAAATAATGAAATAAACTTCTATTTGCCTCTAACCACATACCTTTTTTCTTCTATTAGAGACAAGATTTTCATTTCATCCTGCGCTAATGAGTAGTCCCCTTAAACGCCTGATTAGTGAAACTTTAATTAGTGGGAAATAAAGCCCTACTCATTAAAATTTCACCTTATCTGACATTATCATATATAATGTACTTTCATATCGTCAATATTTTTTGACATACTTCTACAAATTTTCTGTAAAGTTGTTGTAAACTTTTCATAAACATATAATATGCCCTTACATTGTTAATACTGCTGAATATGATACAATTACCAATTACAAGGAGGATGAATATATGAAAAAAGTCATCTTAACAATTGTTTGTCTCCTCCTTCTAATCATTTCTTATTCTTATTTTGAAAAGAACGATGAGACAAAACAAAATGGACCGGAAGAAAATACAGAAAAAACATCTACTCCAAGTTGGATTGATAAGCAAACAAACGATTCCTTTTATCATCTCGTACTAGGTGATTCACTCGCCAAAGGATATGGCTCGACACAAGGGGGATTTGCTGAATTAGCTTCTAGACAAATAGAAGCACAAATTCATAAACCAATTACAGTAGAAAACCTTGGGATAAACGGTCTTACAACAGATCGTCTCGCTAAAAAAGTGCAATCAGAAGATGTAAAGCAAAAAGTTAGAGCAGCAAATATCATTACAATTAATATTGGAGGAAATAATTTATTCCGTTTAAATCGTGATGTCGGTGTTATAGATGGTATTAAAATGTTAAATAAAGAAAAAGCTCATTTTGAAGCGGATATAAAAAATATTATAAAGACAGTTCGAGATCAAAATCCGAACGCTTTACTCATTCTCTCAGAACTCTATAATCCGTTACAACTCGATGACTCCATCGCCAGTTATGCAGATATGTTTTTAGATGGCTGGAATGAATCCGTTTATTCCATTTCAAAAGCAAATCAGCCATCTATCGTTTTACCAATTCGTAAATTAATATCAAATGATAAAAAAGATTTACTCTTTGACCAAGTACACCCAAATGATGATGGCTACGCGATTATTGCCGATTCATTTACAAAAAAAGTGTTGGCCTACAAATATTAAAATTTCCATGAAACAATTCTATTTTTATAACATGTCTTTTTTGTTACAATGATAGTGGAAGGGGGCCTTTATATGGAATCACGCGAGTGGGAACGTATTGTTGATCATCTTCTTTCGCTAGTGCCTCTTTTTTATCGCAAATTTATGCTTCCTGGAGAATTTTCTTCTCAAAGACATATGCCGCCATCACATACACAAGTATTGCTACTTCTGCATGAAAATGGCACATTAGCAGTTTCCGAAATCGGTAAGCGGCTAGCGATTTCACGGCCTAACATGACACCTCTATTAAACAAACTGATTCAAGAAGAATTAATAGAGCGTCATTATAGCGAAAAAGATCGACGGGTCATTTTAATTTCCCTAACAGCTGAAGGGAAATTGTTAGTAAATCAGTATCAACAATTTATTTTAGACAAATTAAAAGAAAATTTCCAAACATTATCTGAGGAAGAACGTGAAAAACTCATTCACTCTCTTCAAACCATTCAAAATTTAATTTTGAAAACAAACGCATAAAGCTGCTTCTAAATAGAAGCAGCTTTATGATTCGTAATAATTACCGTAGTATACATTTGAATACGGCCATGTCGTTAAATATGGTTTTTGTTCTTGCGTAGATTGTTGTGGTGGTATTTGTGGTAATTGCTGAAATTGTTGCTGCTGATACACTCCAAATTGCTGCCTCATATCATTTACCGGATAATAATTTACATATGGGTATACTTGCGGTACGTAATAATAATACATTCATTCTCTCCCCCTTTTTCTTAAACATATTCAAAGGAGAAAATGAATGTGCCATTCTTTATATTTGTACAAGTGGTTCTCTCACTCGTTTCTTTCTGTTCTTCAAACGTAACTTACGGTTCTTTTCATATAAATAATGCACAACAAAATATGAAATTACCCCAAACACAACTCCTATTATCGTCATACCAATTAATACATACACTTCACTCTGTAACAAGCTCTTTAACATTGTGAAAATATGGCTTGAAAACAAGTCAGAGATCGTAAATGGTTCATGATGTATCTTTTTCACATGAAATGGATAAATCATTTTTCCTAACGCATATGCAAATGGAAATAAAAATACTGGTAAAAATGATATTTTCCCAATAATATTGCCAATAACCGCCGCAGGAAAAGATCCCTTTGCCAATCGAACGATCGGATAAAATATTACATATACGAGCGATGCCGTATATAGGACCAGCATCTCTAAACCAAAACCTATCGCAAAGCCTAATGATACTTTCTTTGCTCCTTCTGGCGATCGAAGTAACTTATAATATTGAAACTTTAATATTCTCCACATCCGCTGAAAAAACGAATATGTTTTCTTAGTTGTTTTCAAATTCATCATCTCTTTAACTATATTTTTATATGTAGTATGCCCTTACATACTCTGAAAAACAAATTTCACTTTCTCTTTTATTATAAAGGATATCGAAATGGTTAACTAAATATACATATGACATTTCAATATAAAAAGTGCACCTCAAATTGTTATTCGTGTCTAACAATTGCGGTGCAGTTCAAATTGAGCAGCTTTGTTCTTATTTATTCTCCTAATGTTTGTCCCATTTCATTTATTTTTATATCAAGACGAAAAAAGCACTTGTTGCCTTTAATCGACAATCAAGTACTTTCAGTTCATATTGTTTTTAAATTGCTCTAGATTTTATCGTAACCTTAAAACTTGTATATCTTGACGATTAATATTCATTTTCTTTTCTGTTCACTTCAAATATATTTTGCTTTAGCCGTATTAGTATTTATGTTTTTATAGCCGCACATTAACATACACTTAAAAAACACGATTGCATAAACTACCCCTTTAAAGCTAATATCTCTTCTCTATTATAGTCGATCATTGCTAAAAAGTACTCGTCAAAATTCTCAAATCTATCTATTTCTTCACCCGCAAACCAAATTATCTCTCCTGGTCTAGAAGAATTAGGTAAACATAAAACAAATAAATCCCTATCAAATTCAGAAACTGCTATTGGTAATAGCTCCTGTCTTAAAACACCGCTTTCTTCTAAAACAACATCATCTATAGCTTCTAATAATACCTGAGCATAATCCATTATAGATGATTCCTTTAATTGCTCCGTACCAAATAAATCCACCGTTTGATAAAAGCCTGCCCAACCATTGGCATATTGAAGAAATTCTCGATACATTAAATCAAGCTTATATCCCAATTCTTGTTCAATAATGCGAATAGATTTTTCATTTGCTCCCACCTCTGGAAAATGGTGTGGCCATATTTTTTCTACATCTTGTTTCATTAGCTCCTGCTTCACTAAAATCATTGTAGCTATCTTATCTTTCCAATTATTCATCATCTACTCCTCCTCTACAAACTTAAATTTTGTAGGTTTATAACCAATTGGATATTTATTAGCCTGTCCACCTATGCTCATATTAACTTTTGGATCAAGGTCTAACCAACTATGAGGCTCCGGTTTCCCCATCCAAGTTGTATCAGGAACATGACCAACATGTCCCTTGTATGCTTCTCCATTATCAGCAGCTCGCTTACCTTCTAGCCTTGCCGCACGTGAAGCTTCTTGTCTTAATTTACCTTTAGTTGATACCCTTCCTGTTGGTGATAAAGCACCAGCTTCTAAGGCTTTATTAGATCCCTCAACATAAGCCTTAACTTGCGCTATCTGTTCATCTGTCGCTCCAGGAGGTGCTTTGACCTCTACAGGTCCCCCAGCTTTACCGGCCCCCTTAACTCCATTGACTTTCTCCACAGGTACTTTTTTAGCTTTATTCACAGCCTCAGTAGCCTTAGCAGTCATTTTAACTCCTTTGCCTACTTTAGCTATCTTCCCAAAGGGTGTAATCCCTGCTACTGCCATTCCTCCAGCAAATACTCTATCCAAAGTAGATAGTTTTTCGCCAGTAGATGGATCAATCCCATCCCAAGCACGACGAATATCATACTCACCACTTATTTCACCTACTATATCCCTAGCAAGTTTTTCACCATCAAAATCCTCTTTTTCTGATGATAGTGGTCCACACATCGCTCCTTGTTCCATTGTAACATCTTGATTATCTGTATTGCGGAATTTTTCAGCAATTCGTTTCAAATCTTCTTCTACTTTTACAAGTGAATGAATAGATGTAAAAGCTTTTAGTCTCGCATCATTGAACATTTGAATGAACTGTTGATTAGAGGCACCAATCCACTGAAAACACAATTGATCTATTTCATTACATAAATTATTATGTATAGATTCTAATGCGATTCGGGTATTGCTTGCACGATTCGCAACTTCTTCTAGCATTTCAGGTGTAACTTTAATTTGAACCATTTTTTTCCTCCCTCTCCCAATTAAAATTATGAGATAAAAAGAAAAAAATGTAAATACAGAAATTTTAGAACATCCAAAAATCTTTATACAACATAAAGCCTGCTTAACAGCAAATGAAGCCTATGTGTATGTGAAGTAAAGAGTCTTCTTAGTAAACTAGGCACAAAAGGTTATACAAAAAATTTAGTAGCTGTTTCTCTAATAGATATCCCCCCTCTACCCATATAATTAAGTACATTCAGTATATACTCAAAGTAATATCTTTTTATTGTATTTACTTTCTCTTCTAAAAAGAATTTAACCATAAAAAACACCCCAATTGTTATTCGTATCTAACAATTGAGGTGCACTTCATTTAAGAAAGCTCTTCTACATTTTTAAATAAACTTACTAATAATGCTTTTTGCGCATGCAATCGATTACCCGCTTGCTCAAAGACGATAGACTGTGGTCCATCTATAATTTCTCCTGTTACTTCCTCTTCACGATGGGCAGGTAAACAGTGTAAGAAACGATATGTTTGCTTCGCATGCATAACAAGTTCTTTATTGATTTGGTAAGGTTGAAATAAAGTATATTTCTCTTCTTCTCCCTCTTGCCCCATGCTCATCCAAACGTCAGTATAAATGAAATCTGCTTCACTCACCGCTAGTTCAGGGTTATGCAAAATTTCAATTTTCGCTCCTGTTTCTTCAGCAATCGTTAACGCTTTTTTTACAATTTCCTCATTTGGTTCATATCCTACAGGCGTTGCAACAGTCATATGCATTCCAACTTTCGCACTTGCTAGCAACAATGAATGACATACGTTATTTCCATCACCTACATAAGCCAATTTTATTCCTTTAAATGTATTTATTTCTTCATATATTGTCATTAGATCCGCCAGTGCTTGACAAGGATGATGATCGTCCGTTAAACCATTAATTACAGGTATGCTCGATTCTTTTGCAAGCTCTTCTACATCGGCATGTGAGAATGTACGTATCATGATCCCATCAATATAATGAGATAATACTTTCGCAGTATCTGAAACGCTCTCCCCTCTTCCAATTTGCATCTCTTTCCCACTTAAAAACATACCATGTCCTCCGAGCTGTACCATTCCTGCTTCAAAAGATACGCGAGTACGAGTCGAATGTTTATCAAAGATAAGCCCTAATATTTTTCCTTGTAATAAAGGCTCTTGCTTATTCTTTTTTAAATAGATAGCGAACTCAATTAAAGAAATGATTTCTTCTTGCGTCAGTTCTTCTAATGTTAAAAGATCTTTCGTATTTAATTTCGGTACTTGTACAGTTGACATAGAATTTCCCCCTTATATGATTGATACGTTTTTTGTACAAACTACTTTTTTTATCATATATACTGCCTGTTCTAACTCTTCATTCGTTACAATAAGTGGTGGTAATAGTCTAATCACATTAGGTCCTGCTTGTAATACGAGAAGTCCTTCTTTCTCTAGTTGTTCTATACAACTTGCAACTTCATGCTTACACTCAATCCCAATCATAAGCCCCTTACCACGTATATTTTGAATACATTCAACATGTCGTAATTCCTCTCGCAACTTCTCTAATACGTATTCGCTCTTTTCCTTTACTTCTTTTAAAAACGATGGTTTCTTACTTACTTGCAATACTTCTTTCGCTGCAGCCATTGCAATATAATTCCCACCAAACGTTGAACCATGTGATCCTGCAGTAAACGATGTTCCAAGTTCCTTCCGGCCAATCATCGCTCCAACGGGAATGCCATTTCCAAGCGCCTTAGCGGCAGTAACGATATGAGGATCTATTCCCATTTGTTCGTAAGCAAATAATGTCCCTGTTCTTCCAATCCCTGTTTGTACTTCGTCTATAATAAATAAGGAACCGAACTTATTACATAATGTTTCAATTGCTTTCAAAAAAGATAAATCAGCAGGAATGACTCCTCCCTCTCCTTGAACAACTTCTACCATTACCGCCGCTACTTCTTCATTCATTACTTCCTCTAATGCCTTTATATCGTTAAACGGGGTATGTAAAAAAGACGGAAGGAGCGGACCAAATCCTTCTTTCACTTTATTTTGCCCCGTCGCACTCATCGTTCCGAATGTTCTACCATGAAAAGACTGCTGACATGTTATGACGAGAGATTTTCCAGTATGCTTACGAGCTAGCTTCAAAGCAGCTTCATTCGCCTCTGCCCCGCTATTACAGAAAAAAACAGAATCTAACGCTGTATTTTCTGTTAATAATGACGCTACTTCTTCTTGTAAGCTGTTTGTAAACAGGTTAGATATATGCCATATATCATGAAGTTGCTCTTGGACAGCTTTCATAACCTTAGGATGACAATGTCCTAAATTACATACGCCAATTCCTGATGTGAAATCTAAATATTGCTTACCATTTTCATCAATAACTTCCGTTCCACTTCCCTTTACAAGCTCAATATTTCTTCTCCCATACGTTTGAAAAAGATGACTTGTCATACGATACTTACTCCTTTCGTTACCGTCGTTCCGATACACTCGCCCGTAACTTCAGTAAAATCTTTTGTACCGTTCACAATACTTATCTTTTGCACTCCCATTTTTAATGACGTTAGTGCCGCCTGTACTTTCGGAATCATCCCGCCTGTAATAACTCCTTTTTCTATTAAAGTAGTAATTTCCGATTCATCCGTTTTCTTTACTAATTTCCCTTCATGTAATATCCCATCTACATCCGTAATAAAAATGAGTTCTTTTGCGGATAATGCGGCCGCAATTCCAGCTGCAGCTGTATCCGCATTTATGTTATAAATCTCATTATCATGTATCCCGACCGGAGCAATAACAGGAATATAATTCAAATTTATCAATCCTTTTAGTAAGGTTGTTTCGACATAACTTACTTCTCCCACATATCCTATTTCTTCGCTGACAGGTTGAACTTGAAGTAAATTGCCGTCACACCCTGAACAACCTACCGCAAGTAAATTATGCCTTTGCAACTTCATTACAAATTTTTTATTCGTACTTCCGCATAGCACCATTTGAACAATATCCATAACTTCTTTTGGTGTTACTCGTAACCCATCTCTTTTTTCTACTTTGATGTTACAACCTTTTAATTGCGCATCAATTTCTGGGCCACCACCATGGACAATCACTACTTTATACTTCTGTTGCAATTTCTTTATACAATCAAAAAACACATCATTTAATTGATCCAACATACTACCGCCGCATTTTACTACAATATAATCGCTCATCTTCCCTCTCCTTATGTACGATAACAAGCGTTTATTTTCACATATTCATAGCTTAAGTCACAGCCCCAAGCTGATCCTGTCTCTTCTCCTAAATGTAAATACACATCAATCATAATTTCATGTTCTTTTAATTTCTTTTTCATTTCCTCTTCAGAAAACATTTGAGGTTCACTATTTTTCAGCACCGTAATAGATTGAAGAGTAATATCAATTGTATTTGGGTTAATCGTGACTTCACTTTGTCCAATACTGCTAATAATTCGCCCCCAATTTGGGTCTTCACCATGTATTGCTGTTTTCACAAGACTCGAACCGACTATTTGCTTTGCAATTTTCTTTGCCTCTTCATTCGTTCGAGCTCCTAGCACATTTACTTCTATTAACTTCGTAGCACCTTCACCATCTTGTGCAATTTTTCTCGCTAAATCTTCACATACCTTCTGTAAAGCAAATACGAAAGTTTCCCAATCTGCATGTTCCATATTGATTGGTTTCGTTTCTGATAATCCACTTGCCATAACGATGACCATATCATTCGTAGAAGTATCTCCATCCACCGTAATTTGATTAAATGTATGATTCGTTATTTGTGATAATGCTATTTGCAATACATCATGCTCTATATGAGCGTCTGTCGTAATAAAACTCAGCATCGTTGCCATATTCGGATGAATCATCCCTGAACCTTTCGCAACACCAGCAATCGTCACTTTCTTCCCATCAATCATCATTTCATAGCAAGTTTCTTTCGTTATAAGATCCGTCGTTAAGATTGCTTCAGAAAAAGAATGAGCTTCACTTTCTTCCTTCGTCGGGATAAGAGTTGCAATTCCCTTTCGGATTATATCCATCGGTAAAGGGACACCAATTACACCTGTTGAAGCTACTGCAACGTAATTTTCTTTCACTCCAAAATGTTCCGCTCCTAATGCACGCATCTCGTAAGCATCTTGTAACCCTTTCATTCCTGTACAAGCATTTGCATTTCCACTATTGACGATAATTGCCTGCAATTTCCCCTCAGCTGTTATACTGTCTTTCGTTACTTGCAGGGGAGCTGCTTGTATTTGATTCGTTGTATAAACGGCAGCACATGATGCTGGCACTTCACAAATGATTACACCTAAATCCTTTTTGTCTTTTTTCAAACCATTTGCAGTACCGACTGCCGAAAAGCCTTTTGGCGTTACAATTGAACCATTATCTAATTTTGTAATAGACTCTACTTTAATCATCATGTCCCCCTTATAAATAAAGCGGCATATGCTGTAAACCTGTTGTTTCTTCTAGTCCCGCTACTATATTTGCATTTTGAATCGCTTGCCCAGCCGCACCTTTCATCATATTGTCTATAACAGAAACGACTGTCACTCTTCCGGTTCTTTCATCGTAAGCTATCCCCATATCACAATAATTTGAGCCCCTCACTTCTTTCGGACTTGGAAACTCTCCTTGCGTACGAATTCGAATGAAAGGTGATTGTTCATACGTTTCTTCATATAATTTTTGAAGTTTCCCTATTTCCATTTCTCGTTTTACTTTCGCATAAAGTGTAACCATAATTCCCCGTGATATCGGTATTAAATGTGTACTAAACGTGATTGGCTTCGTTTCCCTATTCCACTCCGCGAGCATTTGCTCAATCTCAGGAACATGTTGATGCTCATTTACTTTATAAATACGCAGGTTATCGTATAACTCAGGAAAGTGAGTCATTGTCGTTGGCGTTTTGCCTGCTCCAGATACTCCTGATTTCGCATCAATAATAATGGAATCTTCTTCAATTATGTCGCTACGAACTAACGGCAATACCGCTAATAATGCAGCTGTAGCAAAGCATCCTGGGTTTGCAATTAAATTTGCATTTTGAATCTCGGACCTTTTCCATTCACTTAACCCATATACAGCTTTACTAAGAACTGCTTCTTTTGCAGCTGTCCTTTTATACCACTGTTCATATATGAAAGGATCTTTCATACGAAAGTCTCCAGATAGGTCAATTACTTTTAAACCTACTGCTAATAATTTTGGAGTTAGCTCTGCTGATACTCCTGCTGGGGTTGCCAAAAATACAATTTCTGCTTCTTTCACTATTTCCTCCGCATCAATTTCTTGTAACGTATGAACAAGAACATTTTGAAAATGCGGATATACATTTGTTATACACTCGCCAACTTGCGAAAAAGAATGAAGAGATGCTATCGAAAAATATGGATGTTGCTCTAATAACCGAATTAACTCAATACCTCCATACCCAGTTGCTCCAATAATCGCGACTTTCATATGCTCCTCCTCATATCAATTCTTTAAATTAAGTATGATTATAATATTGTATATTTATAGAGTCAATTAAATATTTATAAATTTTACAAACTTAAAAAACTTAATTTTACTAGAAAAACAATATAAACAACCGAATTTTTATACAAAAACAATGTATAGTAGTTTTTTCATTTCACTTCAAGTACAATAAAGTGAAACTATAATCAGTGGGGTTTTGTTCATCCTCACTGATTATTAGTTGAACCAATCGGGCGTTTAGGGGCAGTCGATCTCCCACCTAACTTCTTTGCTCTAGCCGAATTTTAAGGTGGGAGTTTTACTGCCCGTTAATGCCGGGGAAAACAATACATGTATACATACAGGCGGGGAAAACATGAATGAGAAATTAATTGAGAAAATGATTATAAAAAGTTTTCAGCAATATCAATGTAATCCTATGTCAAATGAGGATCAGGAAATGCTTATTAAACATATTCAAACGATAATTCATTCAAATACTGAAATTGATGTATACGAGGCAGTTGAGGATATCGTTTACGATTATGTGACTGGAAAATAAAAAATAGGAGATTTCCATATGGAAATCTCCTATTTTTTATTTAATGATTTACCTGCAACACGCTCAAATAAACCTGGGAATAGTGCATAAAATTTCGGACCAATGCCCATCCACTTCGGTAAGTTTACTTCACGCTTTTTCGTTTGCATCGATTTTACGATCTGCTCTGCTACATATGTTGGTTTTAACATGTACCGTCCCATATTTTTCACATATGTACCGGATTGATCCGCTATTTCAAAAAAGTTTGTATCTATCGGACCTGGATTAATCGCTGTTACGAAAATATTTGTACTAGACAACTCCATGCGTAAACTATTCGTAAATCCTAATACTGCATGTTTCGTCGCTGCATACGCACTCGATTTTGGAGTTGCAATTTTCCCAGCAAGTGAAGCAATATTAATAATATGTCCTTCGTTCCTTTTCACCATATAGGGTAGTACCGCTTTCGTACAAGCTACTAATCCAAATACATTTACTTGGAACATATCTTTCACTTCATCCATTGACGCATCTTCAAATGTTTTAAAAATACCAAATCCCGCATTGTTTACTAATATATCAATACGTCCCACTTCTTGTAATACCTTTGAAAAAACAGATTGTACTTCCATCTCTTCACTTACATCTAATACATAATAATAGCAAGGCGTATTATAAGTTTCTTTAATTTTCTCTGCTAACGCTTTTAATTTCTCTTCTGTTCTAGCCATTAATACTGGAGTCGCCCCCTGCTCTGCAACTTGCATTGCAACTTGCTCTCCAATTCCACTAGAAGCACCTGTAATGACGATTACTTTATCTTGTAAACGTCCCGTCATTGCTGTCACCTACTTTGCATAATAAATCAATTGTTGCGAAGATTCATCAATCATCACTTGTTGATTATATGCTAAAAAGTCTAATTGTCCAACAGTTTCTGAAATAGTAAGCGGCAATTGCTCCTTATATAATACCGGAAATAGTTTTACACATACTTCAAATGCTGTCATTGGTTTTTCCTTTAATAACTCAAGCACTTTAAACGCACGTGTTTCTTGCTTTTGTAATCTCGTTTCAATAAGTTGTTTCACATTTAGAACATCTTCTCCATGTCCTGATAAAATGCGCGAAATATTCATTTCGCTTAAACGCTTTAATGTTTGATTATATTGTAATAACGGGCGCGCCCTTTCTGTTTGTCCTTCATATGGTGGTTCTAATATGGGATTCGAAGAAATATGGCTAATGAGAGCATCCCCGCCAATTAATATTCCATCAGATTCTCTATATAATGAAATATGAGTGGAAGCATGACCTGGTGTTTCGATTACTGTAAACCCAGGTAAAGAATCAATACGATCTCCCTCTCTCACAGTATGCGTTAACGATCTATTACAAGAATATTTAAGTGTCTTCGTCGTCAATAACGCCTCGTCTTTCAAAAATGCCGCTGGAACACCAAATTGCAAAGCTGTCTCTCTAAAAAACTCATGATACCACTTTAAAAATTCTGGATTTTGCGTGATCCAAGGCTCATTCCAAGGATGTCCAATAATGTTCGTTTTCTCAGAAAATATATTTAAAAGCCCACAATGATCCGCATGATGATGCGTAATGACTACTGTTTTAATATCTTCTATCGCATATCCTAATGTACCTAATTGCCTTTCTAAAGCACTTCTTGCCTCTTCTGTATTCGTCCCTGTATCAATTAATGTTAATGTCTCCCCCTCAACTAAAAACACATTCACAGTTTCAACTGCAAATGGCACAGGAATCTCCATTCGGTGAATCGCCGTCATGCTTAGCCCCCCTGTCTCTTTCCGGTTCAAAAATGAATACTTCTTCAGTTTACAACTTCTATATATATTTGTCATTATTTTCAGATAAAAAGAGGTGTTTCCTGTAAAAAAACGAATGTATGTACATTTATAAGAATTTCTAACCAAATTTAAAGGAGGAACATCATGTCTATTCAAAACATTTCCTTTCTCGGTGCAGGCTCTATTGCTGAAGCTATTATTGGTGGCTTGTTACATGCAAATGTTGTGAAAGGCGAACAAATTACCGTAAGTAATCGTTCTAACGAGACAAGATTGCAGGAGCTACATAAAAAATATGGCGTAAAAGGTACGCATAATAAAAAAGAGCTACTTACTGATACAACTATTCTTTTTCTAGCAATGAAACCAAAGGATGTTGCAGAAGCGCTTACTCCTTTTAAAGAAGATATACATAATAACCTGCTTATTATTTCCTTATTAGCAGGTGTTTCTACTCACTCGATTAGAAACCTACTTCAAAAAGATGTTCCGATTATTCGTGCGATGCCAAATACATCTGCAGCTATTTTAAAATCAGCTACTGCTATCTCGCCTTCAAAACATGCAACAGCGGAACATATTCAGACTGCCATAGCTTTATTTGAAACGATCGGTCTCGTCTCTGTTGTAGAGGAAGAAGATATGCATGCTGTCACTGCATTATCTGGAAGTGGGCCTGCTTATATTTATTACGTAGTGGAAGCGATGGAAGAAGCCGCAAAAACAATTGGTTTAAAAGAAGATGTTGCAAAGTCACTTATTCTTCAGACGATGATTGGTGCTGCTGAAATGCTAAAAGCAAGTGAAAAACACCCTTCTGTTTTGCGAAAGGAAATTACTTCTCCTGGCGGAACGACCGAAGCAGGCATTGAAGTATTACAAGAACATAAATTTCAACAAGCACTTATTTCTTGTATTACACAGGCTACACAACGATCACATAATCTTTGGAAAACATTAGAACAACTAACAAAAGAAAAATAAAAATGGAGCTCAATCTTACTTGAGCTCCATTTTTTTATTAACATATATTGTTTAGTTATTAGTCTTCCCAAAAATCTCTTCTTGCAGACGGCGACCAGTTGGTGTTGCTGCAAGTCCACCTTCAGCTGTTTCACGAAGTGCTACTGGCATCGTTTGTCCGATTCTAAACATCGCCTCAATCACTTCATCACATGGAATTGTACTCGTTACGCCAGCTAATGCTAAATCAGCTGAAATCATCGCATTCGCAGCTCCTGCTGCATTACGTTTTACACAAGGTACTTCTACAAGCCCTGCAACAGGATCACATACTAAACCAAGCATATTCTTTAATGAAATCGCCATCGCTGTAGCTGCTTGATCTTGTGTTCCACCAGCCATCTCAACTGCTGCTGCTGCTGCCATTCCACTTGCTGAACCTACTTCAGCTTGGCAACCTCCTGCCGCGCCGGAAATACAAGCATTATTCGCAACAACCATACCGAAAGCTCCTGCTGTAAATAAAAATTCGATCATCTCTTCGCGTGTCGGCTGTAATTTTTCTTGCAGTGCAAACAGTACACCTGGCACTGTTCCAGCAGACCCTGCTGTTGGTGTTGCACAAATAATTCCCATCGCTGCGTTTACTTCATTTGTTGCAACAGCTTTACTCACCGCGTCCAAAATCGTATCTCCAGATAAGCCTTTTCCGCTATTCATATACGCCTGAACTTTTACAGCATCTCCGCCAGTTAAACCAGTTGGTGATTTCACTCCGCGAATACCACGTTCTACCGCTTGCTCCATCACGACTAAGTTCTTTTCCATACCAGCAATTACTTCTTCACGTGAAATACTTCTTGTTTTCATTTCACATTGAATCATAATTTCTGCGATTTTTACATTTTGTTCTTTAGCTTGCGCCACTAGTTCCGCTGCGTTCCGAAACATGGTGTGTCCCCCCTGCAATTATTCCATAATAGTTACTTGACAAATATTTTGTTGCGCGTTTATTTCTTCAATCACTTCATCTGCTAATAATTCATCTGTTTCGATAACCATAAGCGCTCTTCTTCCTTTTTCTTTACGAGAAACACTCATTGTACTAATGTTAATTTCATGTTTTGCAAGGATTGAAGCTACTGCTGCAATAGCACCGAAGCGATCGTTATTTACAATAAGTAGTGCTGGACTCGTGCCTGTTAATTGAAGATCGAATCCGTTTAATTCTACAACTTCAATTTTACCGCCACCAATTGAGCAAGCAACAACTTCAATTTCTTCTTCACCTTTATACAAACGAATTCTCGCTGTATTTGGGTGAGGTGCATTTGCATCTTCTTCAATAAATTCTACTTCGATTTTGCGCTCTTTTGCTATGTCTAGCGCTTCTGGAATACGTAAGTCATCTGTTTCAAACCCTAATATCCCACCTATTAACGCTACATCTGTACCATGCCCACGATACGTCTTTGCAAATGATCCATATAATGAAATGCTTACTCTTTCTGGTTCATGACGAAACAGCTGGCGAGCAACTTGCCCCATTCTTGCTGCGCCTGCTGTATGTGAACTTGATGGACCAATCATAACTGGACCAATAATATCAAATACTGAGCGATACTTCATCATAACTCCCCCTAAACCTCTATGCAAAAATTTTTTACTATTCTATTAAGCTACCGAATCGGTTGCTTTTCCAGTTGTACGACGAATTTGTTCCGCTATACGAATTGGATAGTTTTTGAATAACAGTGAAACAATATATCCTGAAATAATACCAATTATCATAATAAATAAGAAACTTAGCATTACCTTCATTTACTAATCATATAAGCTAATCCACAATAAAGTCTTGTAGCAATCCAAAGTTTAACACAGAACCCCTTACAAGCATAGCATAAACAAGTGAAACTCCCATTGCTTTCATACCTTTTAGTGCTTTAAAGCTAAAAAATGAAAAAAGACTTAGTACAAATAATAGTAATATCCTTCTTATTTATAATTCTCATGTTTCCCTCTCACGATTTAGTCAACTCCACTTGTTACGACAAATGGCTAAAACGCATGTAGCCTACAATAAATTATAATCTGCCCTCATTATAGCTTGTTTTTAATAAAACGCTTACTTTTAATAAATTTTAAAAGTTCTGAATAACGATCTGTTTTTGCTATTTGTACCACTCGTATGTCGTCTGACTTATATAACAGTTTCTCTAAACAATCGATACTATGTATTTTTATCCTATTTCTTCACATCATTAAAACTTTCTGTTTCATCCAATATAAACATAAAATGATAACAGTTTTATTTTAAATTTTTTTTAGAAATAAAAAAATGGCAACCTTTCGTCACCATTTTTTCACACCATTATTATCTATCTACTGGAAATGATTTCAAATCCGTAGCTATTTCTGTATTAGAAAATAGCTCTCTTGCCTCTTTCCATAATTCCTTATATGTATCTCCTTGATAACGAGAACTAATATGAGTCAATATTAATCGTTTTGCATTTGCCTGAAGTGCAATACTCGCAGCTTGCTTAGATGTAGAATGAAAATAATCATATGCTTGTTGTTCATCCTCTGCTGCAAAAGTGGCTTCATGAACAAGTACGTCAGCGTCTTGTGCCAGCTCTCTACTCGCTTCACAATATCTTGTATCACCTAAAATGGTAATAATTCTTCCCTTTTGAGGTGGACCAATAAAGTCTTTTCCATTTAGTATCGTACCATTTTCTAATTCAACTACTTCTCCATCTTTTAAACGTTTAAAGAGCGGGCCAGGTTTCACACCCATCTCCAGTAATTTATCGACTAAAAGAGCACCTTGTATATCTTTCTCTACAATACGATACCCAAAACATTCAATACCATGTGACAATCTTTTCGTTTCCACGTGAAATTCATTATCTTCAAATACAGTACCTTCTTCTATTATCTCCACAATTTCAAGTGGGTATTTTACATGTGTCGTACTTACTGATAATGCCACTTCAATAAATTGTTTAATTCCTTTTGGTCCATACACTGTTAAAGGTGTAGTCCCTCCTTGAAATGAACGGCTTCCTAATAAACCAGGCAAGCCAAAAATATGATCACCATGTAAATGCGTAATAAATATTTTTTCAATGCGGCGTGGGCGTACTGATGTATGTAATATTTGATGTTGCGTCGCCTCGCCACAATCAAATAACCAAGTCTGTCCTCGTTCTTCTAACAATTGCAAAGCAATTGCCGAAACGTTCCTTCCTTTCGAAGGAACACCTGCACCAGTTCCTAAAAATACAAATTCCACTTTCTTTCCTCCAGCTCTTTATATAATCTACCTTTCATCTTACGGAATGTTATTTCAAATGGCAAATCGAATTTACATAACCGATCATCTAGACAACTATATATCACGAACGTTATACTCAAAAAACTTAGTAATCGTTCGTGTTTTATGTTAAAATGATTATACTACATTTTAAGGGAGCGTTTTATTATGAAAGAAGCATTTCGTTTACAAACTGATTTTTCATCTTCATTTGATCGCTGGGTAAGTTCTTTCGTTTCTGATCACCCAGCACAATTAGAATGGACGACTTTGAAAGAATTAATCCATGAATATACAACAACACATACAAATGATTCATTACCAACATATATTTCTTCAGCTTTAACATATTACGCACAACGCGTTTCAACAACAAACAGTTCAGAAATTGTTATTTTTGAAAATGCTACAATCTCATAATCTATAAATAAAAAAGCACTGGTTACAGTGCTTTTTATTTATGTTCATTACAGTATTTATTTTCCATCCTTATTTCAACAAAACTCCTCTTTTTTCCTACTATATAGCCATCATAAACCTATTTGATTTTTCAAAAAAAAAGATATTGACACTATAAATTTACAGTGCTAACATTCAAATTGTAATTGAATATGGTCTCTGTTAGGTGAGGCTCCTGTATAGAGAAACGCTGCTGCCCAAAAATGTCGAGAGACGCCAATGGGTCAACAGGAAAGGTCGGAATGAAGGCCTTTCTTAACGTAGCTGGTTTCAGTACCTATGCTATACAGTGCTAAAACTCAACGAGGGAGAGGTGCATGTATTTTTTGTCATACACAAAAACTGTTTTTATCTATGTTTACTAACAGTCTTTGTTGTGGACTCTTTTAACTGCGAATTCAGACCTTTACTCGTTTTGAGTAAAGGTCTTTTTATATATGCACCTTACTATGAAACAAACATAGCATATTCAGAAACTACTAAATTGTACGGAGGTGAGGAACAGTTGGCAATTGATGATTCGGCCCAGATACCCATATGTTTTACGTTAATATTTCATCATGTAGGTAGGAAAGAAGCTGTTCCTCCTAATTTTAAATAGTCGAGTAACAGATTGTTTCCTCCTTCATGAAAAAGGAGGAACTACCGATGTTAAATTTACAAAGACAAGAAACAAAACATTCATACGATCAAGATCGTATGAAAACAAATAATGAATTATTGGTGGAAGTCGCAACACAAGATGCAAACAAGGCGTTACAACTTTTAGAAACAACAGAAGATGGACTCTCTAAACAAGAAGCGGCTCGTAAACTTACTTTATATGGCCCGAATGAAATAGCTCATAATAAAACATCACCGTGGTACATTCAATTTCTACTGGCATTTAAAAATCCATTTATTTTTGTTTTATTAGCTCTCGGCGCACTCTCTTTTTTCACAAATGACATACAGGGAACCCTTGTCGTATCTGTAATGGTAATGCTAAGTGCAACGATTCGTTTTTTACAAGAATTTCGTTCTCAAAAAGCTGCGGATCAGTTAAAAGCTATGGTTCGAACAACGGCGAGCGTCTTTAGAATAGATGGATTTGTACACGAAACAAAAAAAGTAACAAATTTAAAGCAAAATTATACAATGGAAATTCCAATTGAAGAACTTGTACCTGGCGATATTATTTCACTTTCAGCCGGTGATATCGTTCCGGCTGATGTGCGTATTTTATCAGCTAAAGATTTATTTGTGAATCAGTCTTCTTTAACTGGGGAAGCACTGCCTGTGGAAAAGTATGAAAACTGCTATCATACAGAGAATAAACATATCTTACCGAAAAACATGAAAAAAAATTACAATCCACTCGATATGGAAAACCTTTGTTTTATGGGTACAAATATTGTAAGTGGTAGTGCAAAAGCTGTTGTCATCTCCACAAGTACCAATACGTATTTCGGCTCTTTAGCAAAAAGGGTAATCGGCAAACGAGTAGAAACAAGCTTTGATAAAGGTGTAAACAAAGTAAGCTGGCTCTTAATTACATTCATGCTTATTATGGCGCCTATCGTTCTTCTCATTAACGGATTCACAAAAGGGCATTGGCAAGAGGCTTTCTTCTTCGCTATCGCAATTGCTGTTGGTCTCACACCTGAAATGTTACCAATGATTGTAACTGCTAATTTAGCAAAAGGTGCCGTTAACATGTCTAAACAAAAAGTAATTGTAAAACAACTGAATTCTATTCAAAACTTAGGTGCTATGAACATTCTTTGTACCGATAAAACAGGAACTTTAACAGAAGATAAAGTTGTACTTGTCCGCCATTTAGATCCTAACGGTAATACATGTAATCGTGTATTACACTTTGCCTATTTAAATAGCTTCTATCAAACAGGATTGAAAAATTTAATAGATAAAGCCGTTATGAAACATACAGAAGAAAACCAGAAGTTTAATCCATCCATTTTTCAAAAACTAGATGAAATTCCATTTGATTTTGCTCGCCGGCGTATGTCTGTCATCGTGAAAGATATTTCAGGTGAACATACAATGGTTTGTAAAGGAGCAGTAGAAGAAATTTTATCTATTTGTAACTACACTGAAGTAGATGGAAAAGTTGTTTCTCTTACCGATGACATGCGTTCAAATGTAAAACAACTAAATGAGACATTAAATAGTGAAGGTATGCGTGTTATTGCTGTAGCTTATAAAAAAGATAGACCAATCAATGATACAGAGTACGCGGTACAAGATGAAAATGATATGATTCTCGCTGGATATATTGGCTTTTTAGATCCACCGAAACCATCTGCAGCTACTGCCATTCAAGCATTGCAGAAACATGGTGTACAAGTAAAAATTTTAACTGGCGATAACGAAATCGTGACAAGAAAAGTTTGCAAAGAAGTTGGATTAAATATCGGTGAGCCTGTCCTTGGTTACGAAATCGATTCTTTACCTGATAAAGCATTAGCAAAATTAGCCGAAGAAACAACTGTATTTGCTAAACTAAATCCAATGCAAAAATCTCGCATTATACGAGTATTACAAGGAAACGGACACACTGTAGGTTATATGGGAGATGGCATTAACGATGCCGTAGCGTTACGTGAAGCTGATGTTGGCATATGTGTTGATACTGCTACCGATATTGCAAAAGAGTCTTCCGACATTATTTTACTCGAAAAAAGTTTAACAATATTAGAAGCAGGTATTTTAGAAGGACGCACTACATTTGGAAATATTTTAAAATATATTAAAATGACAGCTAGCTCTAACTTTGGAAATGTATTTAGTGTTTTAGTAGCAAGTGCTTTCATCCCCTTCTTGCCGATGCTTGCCATTCACCTTTTAATTCAAAACTTGCTTTATGATATTTCACAACTGTCTATTCCATGGGACAAAATGGATAAAGAATTTTTAGAAAAACCAAGAAGATGGGATACTACAAACTTACGGAACTTCATTATTTGCATCGGTCCCATTAGTTCCATATTTGATATCATCACATATGTAGTCATGTGGAACGTCTTCGGTGCGAATACAGCTAGCGAACAATCATTATTCCAATCTGGTTGGTTTGTCGTTGGATTGCTAACACAAACTTTAATTGTTCACATGATAAGAACACAGAAGATTCCGTTCATTCAAAGTACTGCATCAATACCGGTTCTTTTATTAACCGCTTGTATTATGGCAATCGGAATTTATATTCCATTCTCGCCACTTGGAGCAGCCGTTGGATTACAAGCATTACCACTTAGCTACTTCCCTTGGTTAATAGGAATACTATTAGGCTATGCTTTCTTAACACAGTTCCTAAAAAAAGTTTATATTAAAAAGTTTCATAGCTGGTTATAAAGTGAAGCTTTCATCAACCCGCAAATAGCGGGATAAAAATGAGAATGAGCGGGTATTCCAGACTCATTTTCAAAAACATAACATGGACTTATATGTATGGAGGTGACCATGATGGTATGGTATGACATTGTATTAAGATTATTTATCGCAATTATTGTAGGTGCTTGCATCGGAATGGAACGGCAATGGAGACACAGGATGGCTGGATTACGGACAAATGCTCTCGTATCACTTGGTGCCTGTATATTTGTTTTATTATCCGTCATGCTTGATCACGATGCTAGCCCCTCACGTATTGCTGCTCAAGTCGTTAGTGGGATTGGTTTTTTAGGAGGCGGCGTTATTATCCGCGATGGTTTTAGTATTAGAGGGCTTAATACAGCAGCTACCCTATGGTGCGCAGCTGCTGTTGGTACTCTTACAGGTGCTGGTTTCCTCGTTGCAGCTATATTAGGTGCAGCCGGCGTTTTACTAGCAAATATACTACTTCGCCCAATCGCTCTCTTTATGAATCAGAAATCAAAAGAAGAATCACCTGAACAAACGAATTACTTACTTTCTCTTACTTGTTCAGAGGAACATGAATCCCATATTCGTTTTTTACTTATGCACATGGTAAGTTCTGAAGGCATCAGTTTAAAAGAATTGTATAGCGAAGACGTAGATTCTAATCAAAAAGTGTGTATACAAGCTACATTACATTGCAGTACAAATGCAGCAGTCCTAATTGAAAAAGTAGTAGGTAGAATGCTATTAGAATCTGGCGTTACTGCAGCTGGGTGGAAAACTTCATTAGATTTAGAAGCAAGTTAAAAATAAAAGGTGTCATGATATTTACAGCTTCATGACACCTTCTACATAAACTTATTTTCTAATTTTTGCTGAAAAGACTTTTCTTGCTTACGTAATAATTGACTACCTCGTTGTAAGATCGGCATTCCATACTTATCATTAATTTGATCGATGACAGCAAGTAGCGGCTCTTCTTTCGCATCTTCTTCAAATGAAAACAAATCTAATTGTTTCACCGATTCTGTCTTCCACTCTATTTCAGTGGCTGTAACACCTAGTAAACGAACGGAATCACCGTCCCAATGTTGCTTCCATAAACGAGATGCTGCCTGAAAAATATCTCGTTCTTCCCAAATCGCATTTTTCAATTGCTTACTCCGTGTTACTGTCCGCCTATCATGATATTTAATCATAATTTGAATATTATAGCTGACAAGCGTTCGCTTTTGTAATCTTTTACTCACTGATTTTGATAGCCGTTCTAACATATCAAGTAATTCTTTCTCTTCATCCATATCCTTTGAAAAAGTCATCGAATTACCGACACTTTTATGTTGTCCCATTTGACTCGGGTCAACTTCCCTATCATCCATACCTTTTGCCCGCCTTTGTAAATCAACGCCATGCTTTCCAATTTTAGCGCGAATGATATGTTCGTTTCCTTTTGCTAACTGCTCAATTGTTTGTATATGAATATCATTTAATTTTTCAGCTGTTTTTTCTCCAATTCCATGCATTGCTTCAACTGGGAGTGGCCAAATCATTTCTGGAATATCTCGTTTTCGAAGTACGGTAATACCGAGAGGCTTTTTCATATCAGAAGCTGTTTTTGCTAGGAAAAGGTTAGGAGCAATTCCGATGCTACACGGAAGCTGTAACTCTGTTAATAGCGCCTGCTGAATCATCTTTGCTATTTCAAGAGGTGAACCGAGTGCGTAGCAATCTGTAATATCTAAATATCCCTCATCTATAGAGACTGGTTGTATTTTTTCCGTAAAACGTGAAAGAATTTGAAACATTTGAAATGAAGCTTCACGATATAATGTAAAATTAGGACGCATTACAACTAATTGCGGGCATAACCTTTTTGCTTCCCAAAGAGGCATCGTTGTACGTATTCCATAGTCTCTTGCCTCATAACTACATGTTATAATAATTCCTTTTCTTTCTTTTTCATTTCCAGCAACTGCTAACGGCTTCCCTTGTAATGATGGGTCATGAGCAATTTCAACAGATGCGAAAAAACAATTCATATCTACATGCAAAATAACACGACCATTTTTCGGATACATTTCTCGCATAGTACTCACTCCCTAATCAGAACGTTCGTTCTTTCATTATATCAAATTTTGCATAATAGTTATAATAATTACTTGTTCTTTTCCTTTCATACATTTGATACAATTTACATAAAATGTATCAAATTACAAAAAGGGGTGATTATGATGAAATCAACTAATAAACTCAACTATACGTTCCTTGTGATTATATTAATCATAGCCATTAATTATTTACTGCTTCCTATTTTCAACTTTAATACATTTGGATTCTTCCCTCGTCTAGTACATATAGCAACAACTTATATATTGCCATGGATTTTCTTGTATTGGCTGATCCGCCTTGTAAAAGCAATCGAATCAAAATAAAAAGCGTGTAAATCAATTGTGATTTACACGCTTTTTCTATTACATTACTTCGCTACTTCTTCAATAATTGCTATAACTAATTCTGCTGTTTTCGCTAATTCTTCAACAGGAATCTTTTCGTTTGTTGTATGAATTTCTTCATAACCAACCGCTAAGTTAACTGTTGGAATACCGTGTCCTGCAATTACGTTTGCATCACTTCCGCCACCACTTTGGTGAAGAGAAGGTGTACGACCAATGTTTTCAGCTGCACGTTTTGCAACTTCTACAACGTGATCACCCTCAGCAAATTTAAATCCTGGGTACATAACGTTTACTTCAACGTCTGCATGACCACCCATTTCTTTTGCAGTTGTTTCAAATGCTTCTTTCATTTTCGCAACTTGTGCTTCCATTTTTTCATTGATTAAAGAACGCGCTTCTGCAAAGATTTGTACATGATCGCAAACGATATTTGTTTGTGTACCACCTTCA
Organism: Bacillus cereus group sp. N6; assembly: GCF_016483705.1. Lineage (NCBI taxonomy): Bacteria > Bacillati > Bacillota > Bacilli > Caryophanales > Bacillaceae > Bacillus > Bacillus cereus group sp. N6. The sequence continues at coordinate 40,005 of NZ_JAEHBI010000003.1, read as the reverse complement.
AAACGTCCAATATTTGCAGTTGTTTCAGAATCAATACGACCAAGTGGCATCTTCGCAATTGCTTTCGCTGCGATAGTAATTGCAGATACACCTTTTTCTGGTGCTACACCAGCATGAGCTGTTTTCCCACGAATAATTGCATTCACTTTCGCTTGTGTTGGAGCTGCAACAACGATTTCACCAACTTTTCCATCGCTATCTAATGCGTAACCGTATTTCGCTGTAATGCGCTCACGATCTAATGCTTTTGCACCAACAAGACCAGATTCTTCTCCAACTGTAATAATAAATTCAATTTTACCATGAGGGATGTTTTTCTCTTTTAAAACACGAATTGCTTCGAACATTGATGCTAATCCAGCTTTATCATCCGCACCTAAAATCGTAGTACCATCTGATACGATATATCCATCTTTAATAGAAGGCTTAATTCCATTACCAGGAACTACTGTATCCATATGAGAAGTAAAGTAAATTGTATCAACACCATCTTTTGTTGCTGGTAAAGTACAAATTAAATTACCTGCACCATGCCCAGTAACAGCCATTGTGTCATCTTCAAATACTTCTACACCTAAATCTGTAAACTTCTTTGTTAATACTTTACAAATTTCTGCTTCAAATTTCGTTTCAGAATCTACTTGTACTAATTCCATAAATTCATTTACTAAACGTTCTTGATTAATCATAAGACTGCGCCTCCTGCACTACCATTATGTATGTAACACTATTAATTATAACAGAATTTCGCAAAAGTTTCGAAATACAAGACAAAAAACAGACGGTTTATATGTCTAGATAACCATCTGCTTTCTATTACTCATTTAACAATACCCAGCGCATATGATCTTCCCATACTCCATTAACCATTAACATTTTCCTAGACACGCCCTCATATTGAAAGCCTATCTTCGTCACTACTTGTATAGATGCTAAATTTCGTGGCATAATCGGTGCTTCTATACGATGTAACTGAAATTCCTCAAAAGCAACTTGAATCGCTTTTCTAAGCGCTTCTGTCGTATAACCTTTGTTTAACTCTGCCTTATCTAATTTATAGCCGAGTACACAAGATTGATAAATTCCGCGAACAATTAAATTAAATGAAATACATCCAATTATTTTCGTATCATCACCCTTTTTAAAAATCCAAAGCCTGATGATTTTACCTTCTGCAAACTCTTTTCTATCCTTTTGTAACTTTTTCTTCTGATAATCTAACGTAAAAAAATCATCCGGTCTATACTCTTCCCAAGCTTTTAAAAATTCACGATTTCTGTCGTAATATTGAAGAACTTTTTCAGCATACGACTCATCAATTTCCCTTAAATGTAAACGATTTGTTTCATATATTTTCATCATCGTATCTCCATTCTTCAGCTTGCATAACAAAAAACTTATACTCTATCATTAATTATATATTCTCTACATACATACAAATTTCCTGTTATACTTTACACGCACTTCTCGAATTTTGTCACTTCTCTCCCCTTGTCCACAATATCATTTCTCGTTACAATAATATTGTACTGATTTGCAAGGAGGTTTAACGATGCATAAAAAAGCTCAAAAAGTTATGATTTATGTAATGCTAATTTCTATGCTTGTAACAACATTACTTGCTGGCGCAAGTATGTTTTGGTAAAAAGGACGATGTGTTCGTCCTTTTTTTACTTTTTACACATAACATAATAAAATAAACCATCTCGATATCGAGATGGTTTATTTTATATAAAGCACAATCGCTACAATACTAAAGGAGAATGACATTACAAGTGCTGTTATAAAACTTGTATATTGTTTCTGCTGAAATGCTCCAATAACAAAAGTAAGATTGAGTAATGCCATACATACAATTGCTACAAGATAAGAACATATATTAAAAGTTGCCAATATGAATGTAATAACAAATAGAAATCCCATAAAAAATTGCATATACGAAATTTTTGGATTCAAGTACATATGAGCAACCCCTTTATCTAATTTTTTATCCTGATCGGTGAGGGCTGATAATCCGCGGGTAAAAAACATCCCACTGATTAAAGTTTCACTTTATCTTTCTATACTCTCATTAACTCATGGTTATGTACACATGTCAAGACAACTTATTACAATAGAAAAAGCCAACCTTTGTTGGCTTTTTCATATGCAATGGCTCCTTTTTGTTTTGCCAATTGCTGAAATGATTTTTTCGACTTCACAATCCATACTTTCGTTCCAATTGGGATGCGATCAAATAAATACTCCACATCGTTTTTCTTCATTCTTATACATCCTTGTGAAATATACTTTCCAATTGAACTAGGTTGGTTTGTTCCATGTATTCCATATTTACTTCCATCAGTTCCTCTTGCATTAAATCCAATCCACCTTGACCCAAGTGGATTTTTCGGTGACCCACCTGGAATATCCTTCGCAATATAATACGGATCCTTCGCTTTCATTACAACATCAAAAGTTCCCTCTGGAGTTAATTCATTTGTTTTCCCTGTCGCTACTGGAAAAACCTTTTGGATCTTTCCATCGTCAATATAAGCTAGTTTATTCGTCGCTTTATTTACAATAATAAAAGGATCTCCGGCACGTGGATTATCACCAAGAGGCCAAATAGGCGATAAAGAAAGACATAATATGAAAGAGAGAAGATACGGCATAATAATTCCTACCTTCTATATAAGTTCTTTTATATTATCCTTTCCCTTAAAACGGCTTTTAATGAGTAAATATTGTTCCATTTCATACACAAGTTGAACAAGCTTCGCACGTATCTCAAATTCTTCACGTGTAACGGGCAATGGCATGTCTCTAAATAATTCTCTCATTTCTTGAAGCTGTCTTAAGGAAATAACCCCAGTACTCTCAGGGCTAATAGCATTTCCAATGTTTTCAACCACATCCGCAATCATATCAGCTTGTTCATATGTCCATGATAAAGAAGCTGCTAATGGCATCATCCGTTCTAAAATTTCGAATTGTTGCATGCGCATATTAAAATAACGATAGTAATAGCCATCTTCTCGCATAAATGCATTCTCAAGTTTCTTAAACGATAAATCCCTTGCTTCATTTAGCATATTTTCAGTTTCAATAAGTTCTGCCCCGCTCCAGCTACTTTCTCTGTTTCGTAAATACACGACCATTTCAAACAAAATTGTTTTAAAGTTACTTTCTATTGTACCCTGATACTCTTTTAGCTTATTTTCACTACTTGGCATATACATATTCACTAATAAAGCCACGCTAATTCCTATCGTTAATATCGCAATTTCATTCCCAACAATAAGCCATGTAATTTGTTTCAATGAATATAGATGCATCACAATAACTGAACTCGTGACAATACCTTCTTGAATTTTGAGCATAACTGCAGTCGGAATAAATGTAAGTAATAATATACTAATTGCAAGTGGTGTATATCCAATTGTTTCAAAAATACAAAACGCGAATACCATTGATAATACACAAGCTAAAAAACGATGTAGCGATACTTGAAGTGATTTACGTTTCGTATTTTGTACACATAATATAACTAAAATGCCCGCTGAACTATAAAATTCTAATCCTAATAACTGCGCAATAAAAACGGCTGCGCCTGTCCCTATTGCTGTTTTTACTGTACGGTATCCAATTTTGAACATAGCACTGCTCCTATATGTATAAACGTATTTACAGTTAGTATAAAAAAAGGATGACACAATGTCATCCTTTTCTACTTATTATTCACGCAACCTTTACATATTACAATATTTTTTGTAAAAATTGTTGCGCACGTTCACTTTTCGGTGCTACAAAAAATTCTGTTGGCGCGCTATCTTCTACAAGCTTTCCACCATCTAAAAAGAGAACACGATCTGCTACTTCTTTTGCAAATCCCATTTCATGTGTAACAATCACCATTGTCATTCCTGTCGTAACTAATGATTTCATAACTTCTAACACTTCTTTTACCATCTCTGGATCTAGTGCTGATGTTGGTTCATCAAATAACATCACTTCTGGTTCCATCGCTAACGCTCTCGCAATTGCTACACGTTGCTTTTGTCCTCCCGAAAGACGATTCGGATACGTATCTTTTTTATCTAATAAACCGACCTTTTCTAAAAGTTTCTCGGCTTTCTTGTCAGCTTCTTGTTTCGTTACTCCTTTTACATTGATAGGAGCATACGTAATATTTTCTAATACAGTCATATGAGGAAATAGGTGAAAATGCTGAAATACCATTCCGACATTTTCACGAACGTGCATAATATTCGTTTTCGGATTCGTTACTTCTTCCGTTCCAATCCAAATGTGACCATTTGTCGGTGCTTCTAGCACATTCATACAACGTAAAAATGTTGATTTCCCTGATCCAGACGGTCCAATAATTGCTACTACTTCCCCTTTTTCAATCGTTGTTGTAATCCCTTTTAATACTTCGTTTTTTCCAAATGATTTATGAAGGTTTTCAATTTTAATCACTTTTCTTCATTCTCCCTTCAATTGCCTTCCCGACTAATGTAAGAATAATGACTAGCATATAATAAATGAGTCCAACAAAAAGTAATGGTTCAAGATATTTAAACGTTTCACCGCCTACAATGTAAGCACGGCGCATTAAATCGGTCGCTCCTATTACTGTTACTACAGCCGATTCTTTCGTAAGTGTCGCAAACTCGTTCACAAGCGCTGGTAATATATTTTTTAATGCTTGAGGGAAAATGATATTTCGCATCATTTTCCCGTAAGGAATTCCTAAAGCCATCGCTGCTTCTGTTTGTCCTTTATCAACCGCTTGAATGCCGGCACGAATTACCTCTGACATATATGCACCTGAATTTAAGCTAAATGCTAATACAGCTGCTACGAATGCTGGTATTTCATAACCAATTATTTGCGGGACACCGAAATAAATAATCATTAATTGCAATACAAGTGGTGTACCACGGAAAATTGATGTATAAAAATCTGCCGCTATATTTAATGCTCGTATTCTAGCAATTTTGCAAAGCGCTAATAACGTTCCTAAAATAAACCCAACTAACGCTGATACTGCTACAATTTTTAAAGTAACTTCTAGGCCTTTTAGTATATATGGTATCGAAGGCGTAATCGCCGAAAAATCTAAGTTCATTCTTTTCATTCCCCTCACAGAAAAGTGAAAGGCAGCTTATTTTTCGCTGCCAAACCATTTCTTCACTAATTTATCCATTTCTCCATTTTCTTGCATTTTTTTAATTACTTTATTAAATTCTGCTGTTTTATCACTGTTTTTCGGAAGGGCAATTGCTGCTCCTACTTCTTCTGGTGCTTCTTTAATTTCAATTCCTTGTAATTCTTTCATTTTTTCTAAATAATTTTTAGCAACTGTGTCTTCTATAATTGCAGCGTCAAAACGACCAGCTTTAATTTCTTGTACGATTTCTGGTATACGGTCACGTCCCTCAACTTTGAAATCTACTTGTTTTTTAAATTCTGCTGCTTTCTCTTCTTGGATAGATCCTGTTTGTACCCCTACTTTTTTCCCTTTTAAATCCTCTACAGATTGAATATTAGAATCCTTTTTAGAAACGACCATGTTTTTCGCAACAAAATATATATCTGTGAAGTCAACATTATTTTTACGCTCTGCCGTTGGCGTCATACCTGCCATTACGAAATCAACTTTTCCTGAGCTAAGGGATGCTAATAAACCACCAAAATCCATATCTTTCACTTTCACTTCATAACCAAGTTCTTTTCCGATATATTTAGCAACATCAACATCAAAGCCGATAATTTCATCACTTTTTGAAGCTTCTACGTATTCATATGGTTTATAATCTGCTGAAGTCCCCATAACCAGTACTTTCTTATTTTTTCCAGTAGCCTTTTCTTCCCCATTACTACAAGCACTGAACATACTTACAATTAAAATAAGTGCAAACGATATTGATAATAACTTCTTCATCTTTCTTCCCCCTAATAATGTATATTTAAAAGTTTAATAGAATATTTATTCGATGTTTGTATTGTATCAGCACTTTAATTTTTATGCAATATATAAAATAAAAATAAATAAAATATCAATACAAACAACGTTTGTTATGTATAAAACATTGCATAAAACAACATAACTATGCATATCCCATAAATTTTAATACTAAATAAAAAAAGGCGGTACATCCACTTCATTGTGGACGTACCGCCTTTTCGCTTATATTTATAGTTCTTCACAATTCTCTTCGAAATAAGATTGTAGTTTTGCAATAACTTGCATTGGTTCATGACCTTCAATTTCATGACGTTCTACCATCGTTACAATTTTTCCATCTTTTAATAAAGCGAATGATGGAGAAGAAGGTGGATATCCTTCGAAATATTCACGAGCTTTTGCTGTCGCTTCTTTATCTTGACCTGCAAACACCGTTACAAGATGGTTAGGACGTTTATCATAATGTACGGAATGCGCAGCAGCAGGACGAGCAATACCACCTGCACAACCACATACAGAGTTTATCATTACAAGTGTTGTTCCATTTCTTTTAAACGCTTCTTCTACTGCTTCCGGCGTCGTCAATTCTGTATATCCAGCAGAGACAATCTCTTCACGCGCTTGGCGGACAACATCATTCATAAAAAAGTTAAAATTAATCAATCTTTTCCCTCCTCTAAAACTATCTATTTGTATCTTACCAGTTAATGTTTATGAAATACAAGTAAGTTTACTTGTATTTCGGCATAGAAAAGGTGTTAGAGCCCTTGCTCTAACACCTTTTTTTAATGGCCACGATGCTTTTGCTTTGCTTTTTGTACTTTAATTAAACGTCTTCTTTGTTTTTCAGCTTCTCGCTTCTCTTTAGACTGCACTTTCTTTTCTTGTTTATACAATTCATAAGATAAACTAATCGCTTCTTGTGCCTTAGTAAAACGCTTTACATTTACTTCTTTTGCCGCTTGTCGTATGATACGTTTTATATTTTTTGGACGCTGTTTTTCTTCCACTTCCACACCGCATTTTGCAACATGCTGGAAATATGCTAACATTGGACCATTCACAAATATAAGTACTTCTTCATCTGAAGGTTCCATTCCAAAAATATACCTTGCTCCATACAATTTTCCTTTTTCTTTATGCGTAATAATTCCTACGAAAAATTGACCATCGTGATATACTGTCAAATCCATTGACAGCCCCTCCTTAAAAAAAATTAGAAATACTGGACATCCCGGAGGGGAAGGTTACTGACATGAAATCATGTGTCTGGACTACCGACCAGAACTGTGTTTTTGTATCTCTTTCATTATATTATATCTTTTTTTCCATAATTTTCATATATTCAGTAATCATTTTTTTATGCGATCCTACAATATAGTCAGGTAGTTCTGTTAGTGGGAAGAATGTAAGCTGAACCGCTTCTTCTTTATTCATAACAAACTCCCCTTCATATTCATCCGTATAATAGGCTGTCGTTACGGATTGAAATTCATCACCATTTGCTAGTTTTGTAAAATAATTCGCTCCCGAAAATACATTAATTAATCGCAAGTTCTTCACTTCTATTCCTGTCTCTTCATATACTTCACGGCAAGCTGTTTCTTCTGGTGATTCGCCAAGCTCCATTAATCCGCCAGGCAATCCCCATTTTCCGTAAGGCTCTGTTCTTTGCTGTAATAAAACATCCCCATTTTCATTTATAACGAGTACAACAGCACCAACTAAAATTAAAGGGCGATGACCAACTATTTTTCGTAATTCTTCTACATATCCCATCGTATCGCCTCCTTTTTCGTTGTCCACACTATTGTATCATATGTATGAAACGACAAAATGCGTATATTTTTCATTTTTTTAACAAAATATTTATTTTATGTGCTTCATCTACTGTAGCTAACATAATGGATTCAACTTCTGCGTTTTTCTCTAGAAATTCTCTCGCCCACTCTTCTGTTTTTCCTACTAAAGCTAGAACATCTTGCTGAATCCTCCCGTCCTTTACTAATACAAAAGAAACTGGAGATCTTCTTCCCGCCACTTTCAGATCAAGCCGCGAAACTGCTTCATATTCTGGATACTGAAATATAGAAACGACACCGTTCGCTTCCCATAATGCTAATTTAATCTTTTGAATATCACTCACATTTCGCATACGAAGTTCCGAAAATAAATATTCCACCGTAATTCTCGCTTTTTTCAAATTGCTAAAATCAATGGAACCATTGTGTATAAGAATAATAGGTGCTGGCTCTAAAAAGCGTCTCCATCTATCCCATTTCAACATTAAGACTGAGCTTATAATGTGAAGTACAACGAGTATGAACGTTGTAATCATTGATCCGAGTAATCCTACTTTTTCATCAGATAATGCGTTAGAAATATTTCCACCAAGCAATAATACTAATACGACATCTAAAAAACGAAGTTGCGCGATGGATCTTTGCCCCATCGCTTTCGCAACTAATATTAAAAATATGTATGCTATAATAGCCCGAATAACCCATTCACTATTGGAAAGATGCCGTGCCCCTTCAAAAATATGCATATGCATCACTTTGCACTCCTTACCCGTCTCAAACTGCTACTTTGTTTTAGTTTGCAACGTTTAAGAGCATATATGTAAAAAAGCTGGTTCGTATTTACACGAACCAGCTTTTTTACTTAACAGAAAACATATACTTTTTATACGTTTTCCGTACCGATAATATGAGACCCATCATAATCATATTCGAGAACAAGGAACTTCCCCCATACGATAAGAACGGTAATGCAATCCCTTTTACAGGCATTAATCCAACGATCATACCGATGTTTTGGAATATTTGAACCGTTAATATTCCGATTGATCCAGCACATAATAATGTACCGAATAAATTATCAGCAGAATAACCGATAATAATTGTTCGATATAGTAGTAATAGGAACAAAAATACAACTAACGCGGCTACGATAAATCCACCTTCTTCGGCAATTGTAGCAAAAATAAAGTCAGTATGCTTCTCAGGGATATAGACGTTCCCTTCGCCAAATCCTTTCCCTTCCATACCGCCACTACCTACAGCTAAAATCGATTGCTGTGTTTGATAACCTTGATCTGTATGTTCAAATGGATCTAACCAACCTAAAATACGTGATTGTTGGTGAGGTTTTAGTAACGTAACTAACTTATTAAAGAAGAAATCCTCATACCTTACGTAAATAAATATTAACGTAGATAATACGGTCACCGGAATAACTGTACATAACGCTATCAATTTCTTCTGAATACCTGACATAAATAAAATACATGCAATAGCAGCAGCATATAAGAACACCATCCCTGTATCCGGTTGGCTATATACAAAGGCCATAGGTGGAAGGGATACTAGCATAATTTTACCCACTAACTTTAAATCCGTTTGGAATGTCCTTGCCATATACTTTGCATTATGTTTCACTGCTATACTTGCTACTACGAGGAGCAATGAAATTTTGAAAAACTCAGATGGTTGAATTTGTCCAACTAACGGAAATACAAACCATCTTTTTGCACCTAATTTTTCAGGTGTGAAAGTGGAAACCGGTAGTATGCTCAAAAGAATAAGTGAACCAAATCCAACGATATAAAGTGGCCAAGACAATTTTTGTAATTGATCTAAGTCGATGCTTGCCACAAGCAGTAACAATACAACTCCAATTATGTAGTTCAAACCCTGTTTCATCGCAAAGTTTGCCGCTCCATATTGGCCAGTTTGCTGACTGCTATATATAGCAGCTATACTCGTAACACATAATGCAAACAAAATGAATATTAATTTTACATCTAAACTTTTTAGAAACTCGGTACTTCTTTTCATGACATCCTCCTGAAACATTGTTACAGCAAAATAAAAAACCAGGAGTCAACATTCTTCATGTTTTGACGACTGATTACACATTATCTATAAAACACTTATATAGAATAACTCTCTTTTTCATACAATACAATATATTATACTACAGTTTCGTCAGTAAGATTTGCCAAAAAAATTATTCTTTTCTTATTTTATATCCATATACCATATATCAGCAATGTATTTTCATAAATTCCTAATACATAATCGTTCATTGTAAGATTACTGGGGAAGATATTATACATATAGTAGGATGTAGATGAAGAAATAAGATGATAAAAAGCTCGCATAAGCGAGCTTTTTATTAATATACAGATGTATTATTTTCTGACGTATTTTCTAAAATTTCTTTTACACGTCCTAAGAACTTACCACAAATTAAGCCATCTAGTACACGGTGATCAAGTGATAAACATAAGTTAACCATGTCGCGAGCACCGAACATACCATTATCCATAATTACTGGGCGTTTTACAATTGATTCAACTTGTAAAATAGCCGCTTGCGGATGATTAATAATACCCATAGATTGAACAGAACCAAATGATCCTGTGTTATTAATTGTAAATGTTCCACCTTGCATTTCGTCCGCTTTTAACGATTTCGTACGTACTTTTCCTGCAAGCTCTGTAATTTCACGAGCAATACCTTTAATCGTCTTCTCATCCGCGTGTTTAATTACTGGTACAAATAGTTCGTCCTCTGTTGCAACAGCGATAGAAAGGTTAATATCTTTCTTCTGAACGATCTTATCGCCAGCCCACATTGAATTGATTTGAGGATACTCTTTTAACGCTTGCGCTACTGCTTTTACGAAGAAAGCAAAGAACGTTAAATTAAAGCCTTCGCGCTTTTTGAAATCACCTTTAATTGAATTACGGTATGACACAAGGTTTGTCACATCTACTTCAATCATCATCCAAGCATGTGGCGCTTCGTGTTTACTACGTAACATGTTCGCTGCAATTGCTTTACGCACACCTGTTACTGGAATTTCGATATCGCCAGGCATTGTTGGTACAGAAACTGGTTTTGCAGTTTCTACTTTTTGTGCTACTGGCGCTGCTTTTGGTGCTTCTGGACGCTCTTCTACTACTGCTGCTACCGCTTCCTCTTTCTTCGCACCTGCTTGCGGAATATTTCCAGATTCCACCAGCTTTAAAATATCTTTACGAGTGATACGGCCATTTGCTCCCGTACCTTCTACTAAATCTAAATCAACATTATGCTCACCTGCAAGTTTTAAAACAGCTGGTGAAAAACGTGGTTTTCCATCAGTTGGTTGTTTTGCTTTCGGTGCTTTTTCAGACGTAGCTACTTCTGACTTTGGTTCTTCTTTAGTTTTTTCCTCAACAGCTGTCGCTGCTACTTCATCTGCGCCTTCTACTTGAATAACACAAACTACTTCACCTACAGCTAACGTCTCACCTTCACCAGCAATTAATTCTTTCACAATACCAGTGAAAGAAGATGGTACTTCAGCATTTACTTTATCAGTCATTACTTCTGCAAGTGGATCATACTTGTTTACATGATCGCCAACATTAACGAGCCATTTACTAATTGTACCCTCTGTAACGCTCTCCCCGAGCTGAGGCATTGTGATATTTTCTACAGCCATGTATAGTCCCCCCGATTAAAATTCCGCAAGTTCACGCATTGCTTTTTCAACTTTATCTGGATTTACCATAAAGAATTTTTCCATTGTTGGTGCATATGGCATTGCTGGAACGTCTGGACCTGCAAGACGTGCGATTGGCGCATCTAAATCAAACAGACAGTTTTCAGCAATAATTGCTGCCACTTCACTTATAATACTTCCTTCTTTATTGTCCTCTGTTACAAGAAGAACTTTACCTGTTTTAGAAGCTGCTTCAATGATTGCTTCTTTATCTAATGGATATACAGTACGTAAATCAAGAACATGTGCAGAGATGCCATCTTGCGCTAACTTTTCAGCTGCTTGAAGAGCAAAGTGAACACATAATCCGTATGTGATAACAGTAATATCATCACCTTCGCGTTTTACATCTGCTTTTCCGATTGGTAATACGTAATCATCCTCTGGCACTTCACCTTTAATTAAGCGATATGCACGCTTATGCTCAAAGAATAATACTGGATCTTCATCACGAATTGCTGCTTTTAATAAACCTTTTGCATCATACGGTGTAGAAGGAATGACAATTTTTAAACCTGGTTGGTTCGCAAACATCGCTTCCACAGATTGTGAATGATACAATGCACCGTGAACACCGCCGCCAAATGGCGCACGAATTGTAACTGGACAAGTCCAATCGTTATTAGAACGATAACGAATTTTTGCTGCCTCAGAAACAATTTGGTTTACTGCTGGCATGATGAAATCAGCAAACTGCATTTCAGCGATTGGACGCATACCATACATTGCCGCACCAATTGCTACCCCAGCAATTGCAGATTCTGCAAGCGGTGCATCAAGCGCACGATCTTCACCAAATTGATCATATAATCCGTGTGTCGCTTTAAATACGCCACCTTTTTTACCAACATCTTCACCTAAAACAAATACTTTCTCATCGCGTTCCATTTCTTCGCGCATTGCTAATGTAATAGCATCAATATAAGACATTACAGCCATGAAACGTTCCCCCTATTCTGCGTATACGTGCTTCAATGCATCTTCAGGTGCTGCATACGGAGCATTTTCTGCATATTCTGTTGCTTCATTTACGATATGCATAATTTCGTCTAACATTTGTTTTTCAAATTCCTCAGTTAACACGCCAGCTTCTTTTAAATAAGCTGCAAATGTTATGATTGAATCTTTTTTCTTTGCTTCTTCTACTTCTTCTTTATCACGATAAACACGATCATCGTCGTCACTAGAATGTGCTGTTAAACGATATGATACTGTTTCAATTAAAGTTGGGCCTTCACCACGACGGCCGCGGTCTGCTGCCTCTTTTACAGCTTTATATACTGCAAGTGGATCGTTTCCGTCTATTGTATATCCAGGCATACCGTAACCAATTGCACGGTCTGATACGTTTTTACATGCTAATTGTTTTTCAACTGGAATAGAGATTGCGTATTTATTATTTTCACACATGAAAATAACAGGTAGTTTGTGTACACCAGCAAAGTTTGCCCCTTCATGGAAGTCACCTTGGTTTGAAGAACCTTCTCCAAATGTAACAAACGTTACTAAATCTTTCTTTTCCATTTTTCCAGCTAATGCAATACCAACTGCATGTGGTACTTGCGTTGTTACTGGAGATGATCCTGTCACAATACGATTTTTCTTTTGACCGAAGTGACCAGGCATTTGACGACCACCAGAGTTTGGATCTCCAGCTTTCGCGAAAGCAGACAACATAAGCTCTTTAGCTGTCATACCGAACGCTAGTACAACACCCATATCACGGTAGTATGGTAATGCATAATCTTTCTCTCTATCAAGAGCGAATGCTGCTCCAACTTGTGCAGCCTCTTGTCCTTGACAAGAAATTACGAATGGAATTTTACCCGCACGGTTTAATAACCACATACGTTCGTCGATTTTACGTGCAAGTAACATCGTACGGAACATTTCTAATACTTGCTCATCACTTAAGCCAAGCTCTTCATGGCGCTTTTCTTTTACTTCTGCCATTTTTCATAACCTCCTAAATCCACATTTTTATGCGTGTAACGCTTTTCCATCTACAGCTAATGCTGCTTCACCAATCGCCTCAGATAATGATGGATGCGGATGAATTGTATGTGCTACTTCCCACGGTGTTGCATCAAGTACTCTTGCAAGACCAGCTTCAGAAATCATATCTGTTACATGTGGTCCAATCATATGAACACCAAGAATGTCATTTGTTTCTTCATCAACTACAAGTTTTACGAAACCATCTGATTCGCCGTATACAAGTGCTTTTCCGATTGCACGGAATGAGAACTTACCTACTTTTAACTTATAGCCTTTTTCTTTCGCTTCTTGTTCTGTTAAACCGACAGAAGCAACTTCTGGACTGCTATATACGCATTTTGATACCATAGAGTAATCAATTGGTGTAACTTCTTTACCAGCAATATGTTCCACTGCAACAATTCCTTCATGAGAAGCAACGTGAGCAAGTTGTAAGCCGCCGATTACATCTCCGATTGCGTAAATATGAGATTCTTTCGTTTGATAAAACTCATTTGTTTGAATGTATCCTTTTTCCACAACGATATCCGTATTCTCTAAACCAATATTTTGCGTATTGGCTTGTCTTCCTACAGATACAAGCATTTTTTCTGCTTTAAATTCTTTATTCTCACCGTTATGTTCAGCTTGAATTGTTACTCCGTTATCTTTTACCAATGTTTCTGGTAATACTTTTGCACCAGTTACCACTTTAATACCTTTTTTCTTGAATAGACGTTGCATTTCTTTTGAAACGTCCTGATCTTCTAGTGGTAATATCGTTTTCGCATACTCTAATACTGTAACTTCTACACCGAAGTCAGCAAGCATAGATGCCCACTCAATACCGATTACACCGCCACCAACGATAATAATTGAGCTAGGAAGCGTTTCCATTTTTAGGGCATGATCGGAAGACATTACATACTCTCCGTCTAATTCTAAACCTGGTAACGAATTCGGACGAGAACCTGTTGCAACAAGTACATTTTTTGGAATTAACATTTCATTCTCTTCTCCACTTGCAAGTTCAACTGAAATTGTCCCTGGCATTGGAGAGAAAATAGATGGGCCAAGAATACGGCCGATACCTTCAAACACATCAATTTTACCTTGTTTCATTAAGTGTTGAACACCTTTATGAAGTTGCGTTACAATCTTCTCTTTACGCTCTTGCACTTTCGCAAAGTTTAGTTCTACATTACTTGCAATAACTCCGAACTCTTCGCTTTTTTTAGCAGTTGCGTATACTTCCGCACTACGTAAAAGAGCTTTACTAGGAATACATCCTTTGTGCAAACAAGTACCACCAAGATTTTCTTTTTCAACAAGTGCAGTTTTTAAACCTAGTTGTGATGCTCGAATAGCAGCAACATATCCACCAGTACCGCCGCCAACGATGACTAAATCATATTCTCTTGCCATTATCTCAACCCCTAGCTACTGTTTGTTTTTCTCGTACAACATACTCTTTCGGCGCTTCTTCTTCACGTAATACACGAAGTGCTCCTTCTGCTAATGCTTGTAATTCATCTTCCCCTGGATGTACGATAACATCTGCAATCCAGTCAACACGTTCTTTTATTTCATCAACAAGAATTTTACTGTACGCAAGTCCACCAGTTAAAACGATTGCATCAATTTTCCCATGAAGTACAGCGCTAGCTCCGCCAATCTCTTTTGCAACTTGATATGCCATTGCTTTATAAATAAGAGTTGCTTCCGGATCACCTTTTTCAACCATTTGTTCTACTTTGATCGCATCATTTGTACCGATTAGGCTTACAAGTCCACCTTGTCCAACAAGTTTTTTAACCATTTCGTCACGGTAATACTCACCAGAGAAACACATCTCCACTAATTGCCCTACCGGTACTGTACCCGCACGCTCTGGACTAAATGGGCCTTCTCCGTTTAAGCCGTTATTCACATCAATAACTTTTCCTTTTTTATGAGCACCAACTGTAATACCGCCACCCATATGTGTAACTAATAAATTTAAATCCTCGTATTTGTGATTTAATTCTTCAGCCACTTTACGAGCAACTGCTTTTTGGTTTAATGCATGGAAAATACTTTTACGTTCCATACCAGCAATACCACTTATACGAGCAACCGGCTCCATTTCATCTACAACGACAGGATCTACTATGAATGCCGGAATATTTAATCCAGAAGCGATTTCATATGCTAAAATACCTCCAAGGTTTGAAGCATGATGACCGCTAAACCCATTTTTCAAATCTTCTAACATCGAATCGTTTACTGTGTATGTTCCGCCTTCGATTGGACGAAGTAATCCCCCACGCCCACAAACTGCGTTTAACTTTGAAATGTTAATACCGTGAGAATGTAGAACTTCTAAAATCGTTTCTTTGCGAAACTCATATTGATCGATAATTCTCTTATATTTTCCAATTTGTTCTTCGTCATGACGAATAGTTTCTTCTAAAACGGGCCTTTCATTATCAAAAACACCAATTTTTGTGGATGTACTACCCGGATTAATAACAAGAATTCGATTTAAAGACACTGTTGCTACCTCCACTAATAAATTCAAAAGGAGGTGGAAACCTCATAAGAGGTAACCACACCTTTTGTAAAAGTAATATATGAATGATTAGCGACGGCTAATAATGTCGTGACCGTTGCGTAAGTATGTGCTACGAGAGTTTTTCAAGCTTGCAATGCGCTCTTCAGCTAAACGATCTGCTGCTACATAAGTTGCAATGCCATCACGTTTTGAAATTTCGATTACTTTTGCAATTGTGTCATAAATAGACTCAACACGTTTTAGTGCACGTTCTCTATTGTATCCATATAATTCGTCTGCTACGTTAATTACACCACCAGCATTAATAACATAGTCTGGTGCGTATACAATACCCATTTCATGAATCATGTCGCCGTGACGATTTTCTTTTAATTGGTTATTTGCAGAACCTGCGATTACTTTTGCTTTAAGTTGTGGAATAGTTTCGTCATTAACTGTTGCGCCTAATGCACATGGTGCGTAAATATCACATTCAACACCGTAAATTTCATTTGGCTCAACTGCTGATGCACCGAATTCTTCTACCGCGCGTTGTACAGCTTCTTTATTAATATCTGTAACGATTAATTTTGCTCCTTCAGCATGTAAATGTTTGCATAGGTGATACGCTACGTTACCAACACCTTGAACAGCAATTACTTTTCCTTCTAAATTATCAGTACCGAAAGCCTCTTTCGCAGCTGCTTTCATACCACGATAAACACCGTATGCAGTTACTGGAGATGGGTTACCAGAAGAACCGAATGATGGTGAAATACCTGTTACAAAATCAGTTTCTTCGTGAATAATATCCATATCATCTACTGTTGTACCAACATCTTCAGCTGTAATGTAACGTCCGTTTAGTCCTTGAATGTATCGTCCTAATGCACGGAACATCGCTTCGCTCTTATCTTTACGTGGATCACCGATAATTACTGTTTTCGCACCACCTAAGTTTAAGCCAGCTGCTGCGTTTTTGTATGTCATCCCTTTTGCAAGACGCAATGCATCTTCAATCGCCGCTTCTTCAGAATCATATGTCCACATTCTTGTTCCACCAAGAGCTGGTCCAAGTGTTGTATCATGAATTGCGATGATTGCTTTTAAACCAGATTCTTTATCTTGACAAAATACTACTTGCTCATAATCATATTTTTCTAAGTATTCGAAGATTTCTAATGTCATTGTCGTTTCCCCCTAGTGTTTTACCCTGTTTGGTTTATTTTGAAGCAGTCGTAACTGCCAATGCTAATGAATATACCTTTGTTTCTGCTGAATCAGCACGAGATGTTAAAACAATCGGTGCTTTTGCGCCAGCAATCATAGCTCCTACTTTTGCATCCGCAAAGTATACGAGTGATTTGTATAGCACATTTCCAGCTTCAATCGTTGGGACGAGTAAAATGTCTGCTTTACCTGCTACATCACTTACTATGCCTTTATGTTCTGCTGCAATTTGTGATACTGCATTATCTAAAGCAAGTGGTCCATCAACGACACAATTTTTAATTTGTCCGCGGCGATTCATTTGAGTTAACATCGCGGCATCAATTGTCGCTTGCATCGCAGGATTCACAACCTCTACTGCTGCAATTGGTGCTACCTTTGGCAAATCTATTCCTATTGCCTGGGCAACTTCTACAGTATTCTGTATAATAGCAGCTTTTTGTGTTACATCAGGTGCAATGTTCATCGCTGCATCTGTAACAAAGATAAGACGATCGTAATTTGGAACTTCAAATGCTGCAACGTGTGAAAGTGCGCTACCTTTACGAAGTCCCCACTCTTTATTTAATACAGCTTTCAAAATATTTGCTGTTGGGATGTTTCCCTTCATAAGCACATCTGCTTCGCCATTTCTTACAGCTTTAACAGAAAGTTCTGCAGCCTCAGCACTTGACGCTGCTGCAATCACTTCAATGTGTTCTGAAGTTTGTAAACCATGTTCTTGTAGCATCCCCATTATTTTTTCTTGATTTCCATATAGACGAAATTGAGCTAGCTGTAATTTAATTGCTTTCGCTACAGCTTCAATTACTTCATGATCTTCAGCTACTGCTACAGCCACAGTTTTTTTAGGCTGTCCTGCTGCTTGATCAATTAAGTGTTCTAACTTCATATTTTGTAATCAACCCTTTCCGTCGTCCCTCGTCTATTTATAAAGCAAATACCGTGCCAACTTTCAAAAGTGGTCTTACCAATAATGAAAACGCATTCAAAATGCAGTGAAATCAATACTTTGGAAAATAACGAAACATTCTGTCTCGTTTTGTCGCTTTTTGTATACCATGCAATAAATTGCACGGTACGCAATTTATTGCATGCTATTTTTTGCACACTCATACTTTTCTAGCTTGTAATATAAATTTCGAACCGAAATTCCTAATGCTCTTGCAGTTTTTGTTTTATTTCCATCAAACCTCTCTAAACATTCATGAATGATATGCCCTTCAAACTCTGTCACTAATTGTTCAAGTGGCTTTTCTTCTAATTCAGGTAATAAGTTATTTTGTTTTACCTCAGTCTGCTCCTCTGTATGTAAAGGTGGTAAATGATGGACATCAATATATATTTCGTTATAATTCATAAAGATAATAGCTCGTCCTAAAATGTTTTCAAGCTCCCTCACATTTCCTGGCCATTCATATGATTGTAAATATGAAATAGCCGAATCAGTGAGCCCCTCTACATTCCGACCATAATCTTGGTTAATTTTTTGAATCAATCTGTCTGCAATTGCCGGTATATCTCCTTTTCGCTGACGAAGAGACGGAATTTGAATTGGAATTTTATTTAATCGATAATATAAATCCTCTCTAAACTCTCCTTCTAGAATGCCCTTTTCTAAATTCACATGTGTCGCTGCAATTACCCGGACATTTATAGGTATCGCTTTCGTTCCACCAACTTTTACAATTTCTTTTTCTTGCAACACGCGAAGGAGTTTCGCTTGCGTATTTGCAGACAATTCTCCTATTTCATCTAAAAAGATACTACCGTTATTCGCTTCCTCAAAAAAACCTCGTTTTCCGCCTCTTTTTGCTCCTGAAAATGCACCTTCCTCATAACCGAATAATTCACTTTCTAATAAAGTCTCGGAAATAGCAGCACAGTTTACCCGGACGAATTTATTATATTTTCGATTACTTCCATTATGAATTGCATGTGCAAACAATTCTTTACCCGTTCCAGATTCTCCGCGTAGTAATACTGTTGCCGGTGTATTCGCTCCAAGTTTCGCCTGTTCAATAGCGGCCGTTGTTTCATCTGAATTTCCGACAATGTCATCAAATGAATATTTCGCTTCTAACGTTCGAATAATTTGCCTTGCTCTATTCAATTCATTTGTTAACTTTTGAATTTCTGATACGTCACGAATTACACCAACGCTTCCTTTCAATATCCCATCCACTATAACTGGCGCTACGTTTACAATTACATCACGCTTCTTTTGTCCAATCTTCATATGTATTCCGCGTACCGCCCTACGCGTTCGAAGTACTTTCATATGCATACTTTCACCTTCTACAATATCAGTTGTAGCCGGTTTCCCAATAATGTCCTCTTCTGTTAAACCTGTTAATTTCGTATACGCAGGGTTAATTACTAATCCTCTTCCCTTTTCATCCACGACCGAAATTGCTTCCTCAGACGAGTTGATAATCGCCTCAAGTAACGTTTGAATCTCCTTTAAATCTGTAACTTCTTCCGCAAGATCTACAACCTCTGTTATATCTTTAAAAATCGCAAATGCCCCTTGTACCTCTCCTCCCTCTTTTAATATTGGAATACGGGTTGTAATAATTTTCTTTTCATTCTCTAATGTCAGTTCATAATTTACTTCTATTTGTTTCGTACGTATAATACGAAGCAACTTACTAGTCGGAATAACTTCTAAAATATATTTCCCTACCGCATCTTCTTTTTTATATCCGATAATACGCTCTGCACTTTTATTAAATAGGCGTACTTGTCCCTCTCGATCAATCACAATCATACCGTCATGCGTAGAATTTAAAATTAAATCCCCTTGCTGCGTCTGTTCTTCTAATTTTCCAATTAAACTTTCCTTCTCATGTGCTAATCTCGTAACAATTTTCGCAATATCACCTGGTATAAGAAGAGTATCTTTATGCTTTTTCTTTATTAAATCTTTATGTAAATCATCGTCACCCGTCATATCAAACATTACATCAATATGCATAGAAAGAAACGGCGTTACACTCTCTCCAATTGTAACCCCATATTCCTTAGCCATTTGTAATCCCTTTGCTATCGGATTTATATCAATAATCCCTATAATTTGAAATATATTTGAACTTTGTAACAGATTCAGCAGTGTACTACCACCTTCACCTGCACCAACAATTAAAACTTTTTGTTTCATATATTACACTTCCTCTCGAAGTATCTCTGCAAAATTTTTCACACCCTTATCTTACTCGTTCAGCCCCCTCTTGACAAACCCCCTTTTCATATAACATCATTGAAATAAACAAAATAATCTGAAAAGGAGCGTTTATATGCAGCGTTACCTTGCTCTATCATTAGCACTCATCCCTATTTCATTAGCTGTGTTTGGCATTAAGTTAATGAGAGATACTGTATTCGGGATTCTATTTCCTCCACTCTCTATACTATGGTTACAATTTTTAATCGGCGCTCTCTGCTTCGGGCTCGGGTTTTATATCTTCGGAGGCTTCGTCTTACACCGAGACCGTAAACGAAATAAAGTACAAGCTCGCTTTAGAAGGTAGGAAGGCCCCACTATTTATAAATAAAAAATGAGACCGTTACACGCGGTCTCATTTTTTTATCGGCAATAACATTCTTGCTGTTTCGGGGTAATCAGTAATAATCGCCGAAATATTCATATCAAAATATTTACGCATAAGCGTTTCTTCATTTATTGTATAGGGCCGAACCTCTACACCACTTTCCATCGTTAATTCAGCAACAGCATCTTGAAGATAACGATAATTAGGGTGCACTGCTGTAGCGCCCATTTTTTTCGCATACGCCCACGGACTATGCAAACCTTCACGATATAAAATCGCTGTTTGAATATCAGGAGCCATCATATGACACCTTTTCATACTGTAGTGATTAAATGAAGAAAATATAACACGATCTTCTAGATTACATTTCCGTACAAGCGTTATAACTTCTTCCTCTAAACCTCTGTATGGAATTTTATTATTTTTCAGTTCAATATTAAGTAGCAACTCTGTTTTATCAATCCATTCTAACACCTCTTCTAAAAGAGGTATTTTACAAAAGCCTACTTTATCACCGAATTTATAGCTCGCATCTAATTTACATAAATCCTCATATAAATAATTACGAACCGCACCTTTTCCATTTGTTGTCCGGTCCACTGTTTCATCATGAATGACGACAACTTTTCCATCTTTCGTTAATTGAACATCAAGCTCAATTCCATCTGCTCTAAAAGATTCAGCTGCTTCAAATGAAATCATTGTATTTTCTGGGTACGTTCCCGCTGCACCACGATGTGCAAATATAAGAGTCATCCTCACTCCCCCAATCTTATGCTATACTATACGAAAAAGGAGGTACTTCTATGAGACCATTACAAATTTCTCCAGACACTGCAGTCCGCCTATCAAAAGCATTAGGTGTTCCACTTGAACAACTTATGCATATGCCGCAGCACATTCTAATTCAAAAGTTAGTTGAATTAGAAAAACAAAATAAAGACGAGGAATAATACAGTCCTGTTTTGCAGGGCTTTTTATTATTTTCTATTATATCACGGATGACTTCCCTACTAAAATCCTTTAACAGATATACTATGATTCCATTTAATCTTTTTTTCAAACATTTATAATCAATAAATTAAAACCCCTCTTTTAATAAAAGAGGGGTTTCTTACTACTCATTTCAGTTACTCAAATTATGCATGTTTCTTTTCTTTATTAAAAATCATAAACAATTTATACAACCCTAAAGAAGCTGGAATATTCATAAATGCAAATGCTTCATAAGTATAATGAGGAGCTGTTTCCCATAGTAATAAGAAAGTAAACACCCCTAACGTACTAATCATCGCAATTCGTATAACTTCCGATTCATTTTCATCTTTCTTTTTATAAAGTATAACAGCCGCCAGAACAGCTACATAAACAAATAATTTGATAACATACGAATATACAGTAACGATTTTATACTTCGTTGTACTATAGTTCGATACGTAATTAGTTATCGTGTCGTTCTTCTGCTCAAACCATTGTCCAATACGGTACATGGAGAACTGACTTGATACCCATTCTCTAGTTATTTTGTCATTTAAATGGTGTACATAACCCGTTACACCAAATTCACTGAAACGCTGCACTATAACTTCTTTATTGTGTTCATTTAAATCCTTCGTATTCTTTATGTTTTCATCATCAATATAATCTGCATCTGCCTGATTCCACACACCGTACGTATCTTTGTTCAACCCCATTTTCACCCAATGAGTGAATGGAATTTTTTCAATTTCATTATCGGTACTGAGATTTAGCTTTGTCGTTATACTTTTAAAACTTACAATAAGGATTAAACAAAATAAAACACTACTTAACACCTTTACAGAATACTTCTTACGAAATTTAAAAATATTCTCAATTAAAATCGCTAACGCTAACGCCAATGCTGTCGGTCTTATAATATAAGTACAAGCCGCAAAAACTCCTAATAAAATCCATAAAATAATCTTCAACCTTTTTGTTTCCGCTGTTTTCAAACATAAATATGTATACATCGTTGCTGAAATAAAAAATATTACTAATGTATGCGTATAGAAAACTGGCGCCTGCCAATATATAAAAATGTTTAGCACAGATAACACGATCGATATGTGAGCAACTTTAAAGTTTGTAATTTTCCTTACAATCAATACATTTAAAATAATACTACCTGTTATACATACTATTGGTAATATTTTTATCGCCACATCTACGCTTCCTACCAATTTAGCAAAATATCCTCCTAATAATACAATATGTGTATTATATGGATAAAATAGAAGCTGTCCCATTTCTAAAAATTGATTATCTCCATTAAACACAGAGACAATTCCTTGTTTAAGGATGGCATAATCTCCTACAACAGGGTTAAATGCGATAGAAGTAATCATTATTTCCGTCGTCAAAATGATTACGATACCTAAAGCAATCATAATATTTGTGTACGTTCTTTTCATTTTATTAATAACCCATTTATAATACATAAAGAAGAGCGCAAATAAAAGCAACGTCGCCGCTAGAACAGCACCGACTTTTTGGGGAGTGTACTCCTCAGTCGGATAAGGAAATTCACCACTCATCAAAATTGTTTTGGGGATAAAAAATTTACTTACTATCATTGAAAATATAGATAAAAACACTGTCATAACAATGATTGGGTAAGCTCGATTCACTATTTTTTTTAAAGTCATTCATCCATTCTCCTATATCTCTAACTTTCCAAATCAATGATACGTTATGGAAATTATGATGTCAAACCCACGTATTTCCTGTACATATCCTTCTTTTCACTACATTTTTTCACATAAATTTATATATTCCCTCAAAACCCTTAAATCGAAGGAAATAAAAAAACTCCCTAAAAGGAAGCTCCTTCGTAATCTATAGTTTATCTCACTATTTACAGGCAGTAAGAATCCCGGCACACAATTTGACGATGGCGTTAGGTGCGGGATGGGAGCCCCTACTAATTAAAGGTTCATTTTATTGCACATGTGGCGCATCTCCTGAATCGTATAGTTCTTTCGCTTTTTCCTCCCCGAATGTAGTTAAAATATAATGTTGCTCTTCTACCGCATCCATCGCTCTAGTGGCTTTACAAGTGCTACCTTCTTGGGCATCCGAGAAATAATTGTGATCTTCTACAATTTGACTAAAATCTTTTTTCGCCCATCTATCAGCAATCTCTAAAAGCTCATTTTTTTCGCAAAGCCACTCTTATTTATGATATTTTTTAATTTTTCAGCATTATTTTGAATCATTGGAATGGATTCTGATTTTCGTTCTGCTACTACTTTTTGATGAGTCATGTGATGCATCACTGTAATGACTTCGCTTTCAGTAGAATTTTCAGTAACATACACATCAACAAAGACTCCATCTACCTCTCTACCTACTATCGTTGGATCTTCTTTTTTATCTATTTGAGCATTCACTTCTTTATCTACTGGATTATCGGCAAGTTCTAACATTCCAAATGTAACTGCAACAGCAAGAACTCCCATAGCTGCTACTATTCCTAGCCAAGTTAATATTTTATTTTTCATTCCCCTTCTCCCTATCTATACCTATTTAATTATCTTATAAAAAAACTCACTTATATGTAATATTACTAAAAACAGGATTTATCTTCCATGATATCAAATGATCTCTTGTTCTCAATAAAATAAAAAGACCAACGAATTCTAAAATTCATTGGTCATTAAATAAAAAGTTCATTGGTTTTACATTTAATATCGAGTATAAATTTAAAGAATGATTAAGCTTTACTAAAACTTAAATCCCTTACTATCTTTACTCTCAGCTAGCCTTATGTTCAAGTCTCAGCTTATCCGCAACCATTGCGATGAACTCGGAATTCGTAGGTTTTGCTTTTGACATGGATACTGTATAACCGAATAAGGACGAAATAGAATCAATATTCCCACGACTCCATGCTACTTCAATTGCGTGACGGATTGCACGCTCGACGCGGCTTGCTGTTGTATTATATTTCTTCGCGATATCTGGATACAATACTTTCGTAATAGATCCAAGTAATTCGATATCATTGTACACCATAGAGATTGCTTCCCTTAAGTACATATACCCTTTAATATGAGCAGGCACACCGATTTCATGAATGATACTCGTAATGCTCGCGTCTAAGTTTTTCGGTTTTCCATCTATTGTAGTTGCTGAACGGAAAGATGGAAGTGGACGTTTAATGGTAGCGTTCGCCTTACCGCTCACTTGACGAATATGACTCGTTAAATTCTCCATATCAAATGGTTTTAATATGAAATATGAAGCACCTAAGTCAACAGCTTTTGTCGTCACATCTTCTTGTCCAAATGCTGTCAACATAATTACGCTAGGCTGTCTTAGCCTTTCAATATTTCGCATTTTCTCTAGTACAGCTAAACCATCTAAATGTGGCATAATAATGTCTAAAACAAGTACATCCGGCTGCTTATCATTTAATAAATTTAAACACTCTTGACCATTATAAGCAGTACCGATTACTTCCATATCATCTTGAGCAGCTACGTAACTCTCTAGCATTGATACTAATTCTTTATTATCATCTACAAGACAGACTTTAATTTTCTCCACAGCTTTTCCTCCCTTACCGAATCGATTCTCCGACATGTGTATCCTTCTAGGCTACATGAATTGTTCGACAATTGTGTGAAAATTCCCTTTTAAAGTTTGTTACTTTCCGATAAAATCACAAAAAAATATGTTTATCGTTCATTTATTCCCTTTCGCAACACATTCCATCATAGAAATACAACGAAACGTTCCACCCTTTTCTTTTATTTTACAACAAAAAACACCTCTTGCGGAGCTTTTACAAAATTTCAACGAATTTTTCAAAAGAAAAGCGAGCTAATTAATAATTAGCTCGCTTTTCTTTCTTGTTCATAAATGTTAATTCCAGCCTCATGTAACATCCATTCAATATGAACACCATATCCTGACGTTGGATCATTTACAAATACATGTGTAACAGCACCAATTACTTTCCCGTTTTGTACAATTGGACTTCCGCTCATGCCTTGTACGATACCACCCGTTTTCGCTAATAAACGTTTGTCTGTTACTTTTATTACCATGCCTTTTGTAGCTGGAAACTTTTGCGGTACTGTACTTACAACTTCAATATCAAACGCTTCCACTTTATCTTTATCAATAACTGTTAATATTTTTGCCGGTCCCTCTTTTACTTGATAAGATAGTGCAATAGGCATCGCTTTATCCATTACGCCATTTGGTATATTTGTATTCAATTTCCCAAATATACCAAATGGACTATTTATTGTAATATTACCAATCACTTCACGATCTGGTGAGAACCTCGCTAATTTCTCTCCTGGATTCCCATGACTACCTCTTTCAATTGATGTAACTGTCGAACGCATAATTTGTCCATCTTCGACTTGAATCGGCTTTTTCGTATCGTTATCAGAAATGACATGACCAAGTGCCCCATATTTCATAGAATCAGGATGAACAAATGTCATTGTTCCGATTCCAGCTGCCGAATCACGAATATATAAACCAATACGATAAGACGATTCTCCACTGTCTTTTTGTGGTGTTAACTTAGTGCGGATATGTTTTCCATCTCTTAACAAAACAAGATTAAGCGGTTCACCTGTTTCACCACTATTATGAATAAATGGTGCTACATCACTCATTCTTTCAATTGTTTTACCATTAATTCCAGTAATCATATCTCCAATTTGCACACCAGCTGTTTCACCAGGAGATACTTTCCCTTTTTCAGTTTGAATTAAATGATGGCCTACAACAAGTACCCCTTTTGTATTTAACTTCACACCAATTGATTGTCCACCTGGAATAACTTTAAAATCTTTCAATACTTTCACATTTACTTTTTTCACTGGAAAACCAGCAAGCTGAAACACCATATCTGCTTCACCATTTTGATGAGGATTTACCATAAGTCCTTGTTTTTGTTCATTGGAACTTACTGTAAACACATGACGATCTGTAGATGAAGCGTGAAAAACTGGTAATGAAGCTATTTCTGATTGTTGCCCTTCAAAAACAACAAGTTGCTTCGGGGATGAAATAAACGTCCGAAGCGGTTTAAAACACCCAATAAAAACTAAAGAAACAAGGAGACAAAGACCTATTATTTTGCGAAATCTTTCTAATCTCAATTTGTTCACTCTCCTCGCTCCTACCCCACATTCAGCCTCTTGGCTTCACTTTTTAATCTCTCCTTGCAGTGCTTTATTTATAACCGGAAGAATTAAGAAATCATTATTTGAGAAAAAAAGCTATCCATTACTGGATAGCCTCTGCTGTCTGTTTAAAATGATGCGCTTGCGTAAGTAATTCTTTCGCATGTTCTGTCGTTAAATCTGTAATTTCCACACCAGAAATCATTCGAGCTATTTCTGTTACTTTATCCTCCATAGTTAAAACGGTAACTGATGTAATTGTCCGATCATTCGCTACTTGTTTTCGAATAAATAAATGTGAATCCGCCATTGAAGCTACTTGAGGTAAGTGCGTAATACAAAGTACTTGCGAGTTTACGGATACTCGATAAATTTTTTCCGCAATAGCCTGTGCAACCCGACCACTTACACCAGTATCCACTTCATCAAAAATAACAGATGCAACACCTTGATGCTTAGAAAAAATGCTTTTTAAAGCTAAAATAATACGAGATAACTCTCCGCCAGAAGCGACCTTTGAAAGTGGTTTTAGCGGCTCACCTGGATTTGTTGAAATATAAAATTCCACATGATCGTAGCCATCCGCCGTAAGTCTTACCGGGGCACCCTCAACAAGAGGCTCTTCAGCATTTCCTTCTCTCTTCATGATTCTCACTTCAAATTTTGTTTTCTCCATATATAATTCTTTTAATTCCTGATGAATGGCATTTGTAAGATGCTCTGCAAGCTCATGACGCATATTACTTAACGACGTTGCTTCTTGCAGAATAACACTTTCTAATTCCTTTAATTGCTTCTTCGTCGTTTCAATATGAACGTCTTTATTTTCAATCGTAAAAATTTCTTGTTCAATTTTATCAGCATACGCTAAAATCTCTTCTACAGTATTTCCATATTTTCTCTTTAGCATACGAATTTCATTTAAACGCGTTTCAATTTCGTCTAAACGCTTCGGATCATATTCCATCATATCGAGCTTTTCTCTAAGTTGATATGCAACTTCTTCTAATAAGTAGTAGCTATTTGCAATTGAATCATGATTTTCTTGATAAACTTCATCTAAATGTGTAATACTCTCCATTTGTCCCATTGCGCTTCGTACATTATCTAACCCTTGTCCGTCAGCGCTTAATGAGCGATATGCATCGCCTAATGCTTTGTAAATTTTTTCGAAATTAGAAATTTGCAATCGTTCTTCAGTTAATTCAATTTCTTCATCCATCTTTAAATCCGCCTTACTGATTTCTTCATGCTGGAATTGAATTAAATCTAAGCGATGCGCCATTTGTTGTTCATTTTCACTTAACGATTTTAACTGTTTTTTTAATTTCTCATAGTCAGCGTATACATTTTGATATATACCCAATTGTTTAACAATGCGATCTCCATCAAAATGATCAAGCATAAACATATGACGCTCTTCATTCATTAAATCTTGTGTTTCGTGCTGCCCATGAATATCAACAAGTGTTTTTCCAATTTCCTTTAATATACTAAGGGTGACCAGTTTCCCATTTACACGACATACACTTTTTCCGTTTGCAGCGATATCACGCTTCAAAATAATCATGCCGTCTTCTATTTCTATATCCAACTCTTCTGCCTTTTCAATACACGGATGCTTATCATCTTCTACATAAAATAGCCCTTCTATCTCAGCTTTTTCTGTTCCGTATCGAACAAATTCCGCTGAACCACGGCCACCTACAAGTAAACTAATCGCATCAATAATAATCGATTTTCCGGCCCCTGTTTCACCACTTAAAACCGTTAACCCTTTTTGAAAAGAAATATTTAATGCCTCAATAATAGCAAAGTTTCTAATCGATAATTCCGATAACAATGCCCCATTCACCTCGTTATAAACTAATCCCCTATTAAGGGCTTTTCTCAGTTCTTCATTCAAATAGTCAAACTATATGTTTGTATGTATAAATTACTTTTCTAACCGCTCCATTGTACCAAACATTCGTTTTACGGGTCAATGCACCTATTTTCTAATTTTATTTAAAGAAAATATTATATTACAATTAAGAATTCACATTTTTAACCAATAAAAAAATCCTGTTCACTTTCCACTTTACAGAGGAAAGCAAACAAGATTTTTTTTTACAACATATTTAAGAAACGATCAGAGACAACACCTGTATCTTCAGGTGTACGGCAAATAATTAAGCAAGTATCATCACCACAGATGGTTCCGATGATCTCATCCCACTCTAAATGATCAATAAGTGCTCCAAGTGAATGAGCGTTACCAGGCAATGTTTTTAGCACAAGCATATGTCCTGCCGTGTCTAATTTTACAAATGAATCCACTAGATTGCGTTTTAATTTTTGTAACGGGTTAAATCGTTGATCTGCTGGCAAGCTATATTTATAGCGCCCATCATGTAATGGCACTTTCACTAAGTGCAGTTCTTTAATATCGCGCGATACTGTTGCTTGCGTTACATTAAATCCCTCATTACGTAAAATATCAACTAATTCATCTTGTGTTTCAATTTCTTTGTTCGCAATAATTTCCCTGATTTTAATATGGCGCTGACCTTTATTCATACATTTGCACCTCACACTATCTCTTACCATAGTTTAAACATTGGTATACTTCACTTATTTATGTTAACTTATAATTCGTTGCTTGTACACAATTGTTTTTACAATCATTATACAATTACAACAAAAAGAGGAACAACATATGTTATTCCCCTTTTCCTTTTTGTTTTAGGACATCATGCGCCTCTGTAACTACTTGCTCAACAGAAACTGGAGAATGATTTTCGCCATTCTCACGTTCACCATGCCATTTCAGATGAATTAAAAATTCAATATTACCATCCCCGCCCGTAATTGGTGAGAATGTTAAACCTTCTACGTCGTATCCTTCTTTTATAGCAAAGTCGACAATCATTTCTACGACAGCCTCATGTACTTTTCGATCACGAACGATACCTTTTTTCCCAACTTGCTCTCTTCCAGCTTCAAACTGTGGTTTAATTAACGCTGCTACATCCCCATTAGGCATAAGCATTGTTTTTAAAACCGGCAGTATAAGCTTTAATGATATAAATGAAACATCGATACTAGCAAATTGCGGTAAACCACGTTCTAAGTCTGCTGGTGTCACGTAACGGAAGTTTGTCCGTTCCATTACGACAACACGCTCATCTTGACGCAATTTCCACGCAAGTTGATTGTATCCTACATCTAATGCATAAGATAATTTCGCTCCGTTTTGAAGCGCACAATCTGTAAAGCCACCAGTTGATGAACCAATATCTATCATAACTTTATCTTGTAAATCCAGGTGAAATGTCTCCAATGCCTTTTCAAGTTTATAACCACCACGGCTTACATACGGCATAACTTGTCCCTTCACCGTAATCTCTGTATCTTGTGGGATCTTCTCTCCTGGCTTATCAAGTCTCATCTCATTCGCATATACAAGTCCGGCCATAACGGCGCGTTTTGCTTTCTCACGTGTTTCTATAAGTCCTCGCTCTACTAATAGTACATCTACTCTTTCTTTTTTTGCACTCATTTGTTACGCCCTTTTTTGTTTTGATGGAATCATTGTATGAATACGGTCTACAACAGCATCTGTCGTTAAACCAATTTCTTCTAATAATTTTGTTACACTACCGTGCTCTATGAAACGGTCTGGAATACCCATTCGTTCAATTAACGCACTATGGTACCCGTTCTCAGATGCAAATTCAACTACTCCCGTTCCAAAACCACCAATTAAGCAAGCTTCTTCAATCGTTAAAATCGGTATATTTTTCCCTAAGAGATCATGTAAATATGCTTCATCCATCGGTTTAATAAAGCGAGCGTTCACTACTTTCACTGAAACTCCAGCCTTTTCAAGACGCTCAGCTGCTTCCATTGCCATTGGTATTGTCGTACCAAATGTTAAAATAGCCGCTTGTGTACCTTCTTTTAACGTTTCCCAAGTACCGATTGGAATCGCCTTTAGTTCTTCATCCATATGAACACCAAGTCCATTACCGCGCGCATAACGTAATGCGATTGGTCCATCTTCATATTGCATCGCCGTATATACTAAATGTTGCCCTTCATTTTCATCTTTCGGCATCATAAGTACCATATTCGGCAAATGACGTAAGAATGAGATGTCAAATACACCTTGATGCGTTTCACCATCTGCTCCTACTAAACCAGAGCGATCGATTCCGATGAAGACGTTTAAATTTTGGCGACATATATCATGAACAACTTGATCATATGCTCTTTGTAAAAATGTTGAATAAATCGCTAAGAATGGCTTCATTCCTTGCGTTGCCATACCCGCCGCCATTGTTGTAGCATGCTGTTCTGCAATACCTACATCAATCATACGATCCGGGAATTCTTTTTGGAATTTCTCAAGTTTCGATCCAACAGGCATTGCAGGTGTAATTGCAACGATACGCTCATCCGTTCTCGCTAGCTTAAGTACTGTATCACTAACAACAGCACTCCATGCTGGTGCAACTTCTTTCGGTTTAACGAAGTCACCTGATTCAATTTTATAAGGTCCTGTTCCATGCCAAGTTCCAATAACATCACTCTCAGCTGGTTTATAACCTTTTCCTTTTTTCGTAATAACATGAACAAGCACTGGGCCTTTTGTTTTCTTTGCATATTGCAACGTTTCGAATAACTTTTCATAATCGTGCCCATCAACTGGACCTAAATATGTAAAGCCTAATTCTTCGAAAAAGACACCGGATACTAGTAAATATTTAAGACTATCTTTTATTTTCTCTGCTGTCGCAGCAACTTTCCCACCGACTGCTGGGATTTTCTTTAATATATACTCTAGTTCATCTTTTACCCAATGGTATTTCCCTGCGGTACGTAGACGTCCAAGTACATTATGAAGCGCACCAACGTTTGGTGCAATTGACATTTCATTATCATTCAAAATAACAATCATGTCTGTTTTTTCATGTCCAATATGGTTCAATGCCTCTAAAGCCATTCCGCCGGTTAGAGCACCATCTCCAATGATTGGTATAACATATTCTTTCGTTTTCTTTAAATCACGTGCTAGAGCCATTCCCATTGCAGCAGATAATGATGTTGAGCTATGGCCAGTTTCCCATACATCATGCTCACTCTCGCAACGTTTTGGGAAACCACATAGACCTTGATATTGCCTTAATGTACCGAATTCCTTTGCACGTCCTGTTAAAATTTTATGTACATAGGATTGATGTCCTACGTCCCATAAAAATTTATCTTTCGGACTATCAAATAATTTATGCAGAGCAATTGTGAGTTCTACTACACCTAAATTAGGTGCAATATGTCCACCTGTTTGAGAGAGCTCTTCAATTAAAAACTTACGAATATCCTCACTCAATCCCTCTAGTTCACCGATAGACATATCTTTCAAAAAACTAGGGTTTTGAATTTGCGTTAGATCCACATGGATCACTCACTTTCATTTCATAATCTGTCAACATGTCAAATATTATAAAAAACATTTACACAAAACAAGAAATTATCTTTTTTTATTTTTCACCTTGTCCTGCAATTAACCAGTCTATTGCGCCCTAATCCTATTATAAACCATATTTCTTTAGGCGATGAAAAAAATAGCCGCTAACACGAAGTGATAACGGCAATGTAATCTACATATATTTTTGCCAATAACAAGAAAAGAAAAACCTTTTCCTACATTTATATCATAAAATGATGAATGACTCAACAAATGGAAACGCTGTTATATTAGTTATTACGTTTTGCAATCAAATCGCAAATAGATAGTAAATATTCATCTTGTAATTGCAAGGAACCAATAGCACCTTTTGCTTTTGCAATTGTTTCTTCTAAAATATCCTTCGCTCTATCTACAGTAAATAACGTCGTATATGTGCTCTTTTCGTTGGAAACATCACTACCAATCGGTTTTCCAATCTCTTCTTCGGTTCCTTCCACATCTAAAATATCATCTCGAATTTGGAAAGCTAGGCCGATATATTTTGCAAACGCAAGTAACTTTTCTTCTTGTTCTTCTGTGGCATCAGAAAGTATCGATCCTGCAAGTACAGCGAATTCAAGTAGTTTCCCAGTCTTATGCTTATGAATATACTCCAACTCATCAATCGTAAGCTGTTTCCCTTCAGCTTCCATATCTGCCACTTGTCCGCCAACCATTCCTTCTGGTCCTGCCGCTTTTGCAAGCTCAAGTACAAGTCTTACTTTTTTTTCAGCAGAGATTTCCTTTTGTTCATATGCCATAATAACTTGAAAAGCATACGTCAACAAACCATCGCCTGCTAAAACTGCCATCGCTTCACCAAATACTTTATGATTTGTGGGCTTACCTCTTCTTAAATCATCATCATCCATACAAGGTAAATCATCATGAACTAACGAGTATGTATGTATCATTTCAAGAGCACAAGCTGCACCTATTCCAAGATTTCTTTCTTTACCAAACGCTTGTAATGTCGCAAATAAAAGTAACGGGCGGAGACGCTTTCCACCCGCTTCCAAAGAATATGCCATCGCTTCACGAAGTACATTTGGACATTGTAATTCATTTGCATAGCTTACAAGCTTCTCTTCTACGAAAGTTTTACTTTCTTTCAAAAAAGTATCAAAAGCAATAGTCACTATGCTTCATCTCCTAAAGCAGTAAACGGTTCAAGCTCTCCATCTTCCCCAAGAATAACTGCCATTTGTTCTTGTACGTTCTTCAACTTCTCATCACAAAGCTTAGATAATTCCATACCCTCTTTAAAATAAGAAATTGCTTCTTCTAAAGGTACGTCACCTTGCTCTAGCTTAGAAACGAGGTGCTCAAGTTGCGAAATTGCCTCTTCAAAGCTTAATTTATTTTCCATTATTCAATTCACGCTCCTCTATGCCTGATACGCTACAATCTAGTATTCCATCTTGTAATTGAACTGAAACAGCATCTCCAAGGCTGACATCTTTCACACTTTTTAACACTTGCTTCTCTTCATCATATACAAGCCCGTACCCTCTCATCATTACTTTAAGCGGACTTAACGCTTCAAGTTTTTGAGCAGCTCTTACAAAGGCAAATTCTTTCGTTTGAAGTAATGTTTGCATTTCACGTTGCAATTGCTTTTGCAATGTTTCAACCGCTACCTTCGTTTGCATAATTTTTTGAGCTGGGTGGTGCTTCTCTAAATAAAATGAAAGCTGTTTTAACTGATTTACCTTTTTATCAATATAGCGCTCTTTCGCTAAAACAAGCTGTTCTAACGCTCTATCTAATTGCTCTTCTTTTTGCTCATATACTTGTCTTGGATAACGGAACGCATAAGATTTTTGCAATACTTGTAGTTTTTCTTCTTTTTTATGTACTAACTCTCTCATTGCTCTTTGCAATCTTAGAGTTCTTTGTAATACCTTTTCTTGTAACTCTATAATGTTAGGCACTGCCAGCTCAGCTGCTGCAGTCGGTGTTGGCGCACGTAAATCGGCAACAAAATCCGCAATTGTAAAGTCCGTTTCATGGCCTACTGCCGAAATAATAGGGATCTCACTCTTAAAGATTGCCCTTGCTACCATTTCTTCATTGAAAGCCCATAACTCTTCAATAGAGCCTCCCCCTCGCCCAACGATTAGGACATCTATCTCTCCCATTTCATTCGCTGTACGAATCGCTTGTACAATTGAGGGAGCTGCTGACTCCCCCTGTACAAGTACCGGAAACACAATAACATTTCCAATTGGATAACGACGTTTAATCGTTGTTATAACATCACGAATCGCTGCCCCTGTTGGCGACGTAATCACACCTATTGTTTTAGCGTAAGGAGGAATTGTTTTTTTATAAACTTGAGAAAACAAACCTTCTTCCTCTAAACGAACCTTTAATTGTTCGTAAGCTAAATGCAGGTTTCCGACTCCGTCAGGCTGCATGTCTTGAATATAAATTTGATAAGAACCACTCGCCTCGTAAACGGAAATTTTCCCTTTCACAAGTACCTTCATCCCATTTTCAGGTCTGAATTTAATATTACGATTATGACCCGCAAACATAACCGCTGCGATTCTTGCATTTTCATCTTTCAATGTAAAGTACATGTGGCCACGACTATGATTTTTAAAGTTGGAAATTTCACCTTTTAACCAAACAGACTGCAAATGCGGATCATATTCTATTTTTGTTTTTATATAGCGTGTTAACGCTGTAACGGTTAAATATTGTTTTTCCATTTCTCTCTCCTCATAGCCGACTCAAATTATTTACAAACGACACCTGCACGCTTAGCAGATTCAACAGTATTATGAAGAAGCATTGTGATCGTCATTGGACCAACACCCTTTGGCACAGGTGTAATGTAACCTGCAACATCTAACACGTTGTCAAAGTCAACATCACCACAAAGTTTACCTGTTTCTAAACGGTTCACACCAACGTCGATTACAACCGCTCCTTCTTTAATATAATCAGCTGTTACCATTTTAGGTCGTCCAACAGCTACGATTAAAATATCAGCTAACTTCGTTAACTCTTTCATATTTTGCGTTTTAGAATGACAATATGTGACAGTTGCATTTTCATTTAAGAACAATTGCCCCACTGGCTTGCCGACAATATTACTTCTTCCAATTACTACAACATGTTTTCCTGAGATATCAAGATTTGTTTCTTTTACTAATTCTACGATACCGTGCGGTGTACATGGAAGGAATGTATCTTGTCCCGTCATCATACGTCCCACGCTGATTGGGTGAAATCCATCTACATCTTTTTCTGGTGAAATTCTTTCAATGATAGCTTTTTCTTCAATATGTTTTGGTAAAGGTAATTGCACTAAAATGCCATTAATACGGTCATCGCCATTTAAGCGATCGATTTCAGCAAGCAAACGCTCCTCAGTAATTGTTTCAGGAAGTTCAATTAGCTCTGAATAGATTCCTACTTGTTCACAGCCCTTTTCTTTTCCTTTTACATAAGAACGAGATGCTGGATCTTCTCCAACTAGAATAACTGCTAATCCTGGTACAATCCCTTGCTCTTTCAACTTCACAACTTCTTCTGTTAATTGTGCTCGTTTTTTCTCCGCAACTTCATTTCCTTTGATGATTACTGCTACCATTTTAAGATTCCCCCTTAAAGAAATTACAGTGTATCTTTTATATTAGATAAAACGCCGTTAATAAAACGACGAGATTCCTCATCCCCAAATGTTTTAGCAATTTCAATCGCTTCGTTAATTGTTACGTTGTGTGGAATTTCTTCCATGTATTTCATTTCATACACAGCTACACGTAAAATACTGCGATCAACAATACTAATACGCTCCAGCTTCCATTTTTTTAAGTTTTGACGAATCGCTTCATCAATTACTTCTTTATTTTCTACAAAACCTACTACAAGTGATTCTAGAAAATCATTTGTTTCTTCACCTTCATCTAGCGTGTTTTCCACCGCTACTTTCGGTTCTAATTCACCTGTAATATCCATTTGGTATAATGCTTGCATAGCTCTTTCTCTAGCCGTCCTACGTTTCATTGTAACTCTCCTTTATGCTTCAAGTCTTTCCTTATGCTTTGTTATATTATTATAATTTATAAGCCGTCAATTCACTTACTCTTACAGTTTTCATTGATTTTCCAACCTTATAATACAATGATAATAACACAATTTATCGTTTCATACACGGGTTACAAGGCTGAAAAATAATAAAAAGATTAACTTCAAGTTCCATATCTTATCACAATGTACGTTTTTTGGAAAAACGAAACATCTTCTTTTTGATTTCTTATTTTTTGAAATAGTATAATAATTAGAGGGTTTTAATTTGTGAAGAAATGAAACGATAAAAAAGATGCCTATGTTACTAGGCACCTTTTTCATTCTTACACTGGTTCAATTTCTGTTTTTTGTGTTTCGAATGTTACGCCAACGATGTGAACATTCACTTCTTTTGGCTCAAGCCCTGTCATTGTAAAGAGTGCCTGGCGAATGTTGTCTTGAATCTTTTGTGCAACAACTGGAATTGCTACGCCAAAATACATTACAACATAAAGGTCAACGATAATATCTTCGTTTGCTAATTCAACCTTTACACCTTTACCATGATTTTTCTTACCTAACTTCTCAACAACATCTGTAGCAAAATTACCACGCATTGCCGCTACACCTTCTACTTCAGCAGCTGCAATACCTGCGATTACTTCAATTACTTCTGGTGCAATTTCTACTTTACCAAGAGTTGTATCTTGACCCATATCTAACATATGTTCAGCCATGAAAAAAAACCTCCTTTAATGTATCACTGCGTCACAAGTTCATGCTCTTCCAAAAACTTCGTATTAAACTCACCTTTTACAAAATCAGGATGATCTAGCAATTGCAAATGGAACGGGATTGTTGTATGTACGCCTTCAATGACAAACTCACTGAGTGCACGCTTCATTTTTGCAATTGCCTCTTCACGTGTTTTTCCGTGAACAATTAATTTAGCAACCATCGAATCATAGAAAGGTGGGATTGAATATCCCGGATATACAGCTGAATCGACGCGAATACCAAATCCGCCTGGTGGCAAGTACATTTCTACTTTACCTGGGGATGGCATAAATTTTTTGGCAGGGTTTTCCGCATTAATTCGGCATTCAATTGCCCAACCATTAAATTGTACTTCTTCTTGCTGTAACGATAACTTTTCTCCAGAAGCAACACGAATTTGTTCTTTAATTAAATCCATCCCTGTTACCATTTCAGTAACTGGATGCTCAACTTGAATTCTCGTATTCATCTCCATGAAATAAAAGCTTTTCGTTCTATATTCATAAATAAACTCAACCGTACCAGCACCTGTATAATCAACCGCTACCGCCGCTTTAACTGCCGCATCACCCATCTGCTTGCGAACATTTTCATCAAGTGCAGGTGATGGACTTTCTTCTAGTAGTTTTTGCAAGCGGCGCTGAATTGTACAATCACGCTCTCCTAAATGAATGGCATTTCCATGTGTATCTGCCATTATTTGAATCTCAACATGGCGGAAATCTTCAACGTACTTTTCTAAGTATACACCAGGGTTCCCAAAAGCGGTACTAGCTTCTTGCTGTGTAATTTGAATTCCTTTTACAAGCTCTTCTTCATGGCGTGCAACACGAATACCTTTTCCGCCGCCACCTGCAGTTGCTTTAATAATAACTGGATATCCAATTTGATTAGCAAGCTCGATCGCTTCTTCGGTATTTTTAATAATCCCTTGTGAACCTGGTACAATCGGAACCCCTGCTTCTTTCATTGTATCACGAGCAACGTCTTTTGTGCCCATCTTTGAAATAGCTTCTGGACTTGGACCGATAAAAATCAAGTTACATTCACGGCATAGCTCTGCAAAATCTGCATTCTCTGCTAAAAATCCGTATCCTGGATGAATAGCATCGCAGCCTGTTAACTTCGCAACACTAATAATGTTCGTCAAATTTAAATAGCTTTCTTTCGAAATCGTTGGTCCTACACAATACGCCTCATCAGCAATTTGTACGTGAAGTGACTCTTTATCTGCTTCTGAATAAATTGCGACTGTTTCAATATCCATTTCTTTACAAGCACGAATAATTCGTACAGCAATTTCCCCACGATTGGCTATTAATACTTTTTTTATCATCACAAAGACTCCCTTATTACGCTTTTACAAGAAATAGCGGTTGTCCATACTCAACAAGCTGTCCATTATTAACAAGAATCTCAACAATTTCCCCATCTACATCTGCATCGATTTCATTAAATAACTTCATAGCCTCAACAATGCATACGATAGAATCTTTTGATACTCTGTCTCCTACACTTACATATGCAGGTGTATCAGGCGAAGATGAAGAATAGAATGTACCTACCATCGGTGATGTGATTTTATGTAGGTTTTCATTTTGAACCACTTTTTGCTCTTCTTGTTTTGGTACTTCCACTTGTGCTGCCGCTACTGTTGTTTCAACTTCAACAGGTGCTACTGGTTGCACGACTTGTTTTGCTACAGGTGCTTGCACCGCAACAACTTCATTACCACGCTTTTTCATTTTGATTGTCGTACCATCTTTTTTGTATTCAAATTCATCAATATTAGAGCTATCAATTAATTTAATTAATTCACGAACTTCTTGAATTTTAAACATGTAAAATCCACTCCCATACTCTTGTTTGTCCCGTTTTTACAGATTATCGTCACTAAAACTAGATTGACTGTAAAAATAAGATGTACTCTATTAGAAAATGCATTTCATTTACTAATAGAAATAATTGCTATTTCCATCTTACGATAAATTTTTTAAACATTCCAATTTATATTTCTTTATAATAAATCGAAACTCCTGTAAAAATATTATTCCAATAAAAATTTATTACCTAGTAATAATACCAAGTTTCACACAAAATTGGCAAGACCACTTCTAAAAAAACATTCCTTACTTTTTTCACAATGCTACACAATAAACAAATCATTACCGCTCCACTCTTCACCTCATCTATAGTCAACAACATATTTTTACCAAATATTATTTTTTTGTTTACACACCGTTCATCATTCCTTCATATAAGAATAGTATGTTCAAAGTGTAGAAAATATATCGTATCGAGGTGTGGACATATGATATGGCTCATTCTCTTCTTACCTGCCGTAATGGTCTGGGCATTCGTTCTCTTCATCCACGTCAAATCCGGAAAAAGTAATCATCATTACCATGAACCGCTAATCTTTTACTCACAGCGTATTTCTCCGTTCCGAGTTGAACATAATAAAAACAACTACAAAGACGAAACAGAAAAAAGCTATCGAAAATGAACTGCACCCCAATTGTTAGACACAGTCTAACAATTGGAGGTGCAGTTTTTTGTATGACAAAATTTACGAAGGATTCAAAGTTAAAGTTCGTCCAAAGATTTAATCCAAAAACAATTTCTCAAACAGAATATGCAAAACAGATGCATATTACAAAGGCACAATTTCAATACTGGTTGCGCTTATACGAACTCCATGGAGAAGAAGGTTTACACGAGGTCTATACAAATTACACCGTAGA